>JAMCWV010000048.1:0-5603 GCA_023481025.1 Gammaproteobacteria bacterium | reverse complement strand
CGGAAAAAAGACATGATTTTGGTGTCGGGCTTTAACGTCTATCCGAACGAAATCGAAGACGTTGTCGCAAGCCATCCGAAAGTTCTCGAAGTCGCCGCCGTTGGTGTCGCCAATGAGTCCTCGGGTGAAGTGGTGAAAATTGTTGTCGTCAAGAAAGACCAATCGTTAGCAGAAAAAGAGTTAATTGATTTCTGCCGCGAAAACCTGACGGCTTATAAAGTACCGAAACTAGTGGAATTCCGTGACGAATTGCCGAAGACCAATGTCGGTAAGATTCTTCGTCGCGAACTACGGGATGATTAATGACTGTTGACTCAAGTGACTCAGTTAACGCTCAGTCCAGTGTCCACTATCGTGTGATAAACGCCACCGGGGAACTGGTGGCGTTTTGCGATCGTGCACGCCAAAGCGGCTATGTGGTGGTAGACACTGAGTTTGTCCGCACCCGAACTTTTTATGCCCAGCTCGGTTTGTTCCAAGCCAGTAGTGGTGGTGATGCAATTCTAATTGACCCGCTAAATGGCGTGGATTTAACCCCGTTATGGCAGCTTATGAGCGATGACATCGAGGTTATTTTGCATGTTGGTGGTGAAGATTTAGAAATATTTCAGCGCTATAAGGCGTTGCCGCAACGATTGTTCGATACCCAAATTGCCCATGCGTTTCTCACCGACGGCAGCCAAATTGGCTATGCCGGATTAATTGAGCAGCGTCTTGGCGTAACCTTAGATAAGAGCCAAAGCCGCACTGATTGGTTGCAGCGGCCGTTGTCTAAAGCGCAACTCGATTATGCCGCCGCGGACGTGGTTTATCTCGAACAAATAGCCGCAACCATGCAAGCAGAAGTCGCCCAGTTGCCGTTTGCCGACATCGTTCAGCAAGAGTGTACGGAGCAAGTGCAAAAGCGCGCTCGTGAGTTGAATCCGCGCTTAGCATGGCGCGAGATAGGTGGTGTTAGTCTCCTCGACGGTAGTGGTCGAGCGATTTTACGCGAGCTCGCTGCGTGGCGATTACAGCTTGCTCGTGACCAAGATGTGGCGTTGCCGTTTGTATTTCGCGACCATGTTTTAGTCGAGATTGCCCGCCAACGACCACAGAATCGTCATCAACTTGGGCTGCTTGCTGATGTTCATCCACGCTCCTTGCGTTTGTATGGTAACGCTGCACTGGACTGTATTGAGGTTGGGTTAGCGGTAGCAGCGGATGAACAGCCAGAAGAGATTCCGCGTTATGACCAATTGCCAGCATACAAGCGCTTTTTCAAAGCGGCGAAAGCCCTAATGGCAGAAGTCGCTGACGCAAAAGGCATTCCAGCGTCGTTGTTGGGCTCACGCAAACAAATCAATGATGTGTTTGTTTATCAAAATTATACCAGCGAGGCGACAAAGGCATTGATTTGGGCGCCGGACTTACTCTCGGGATGGCGCGCAACATTGCTCGCCGAGCCGCTCTTACAGTTATTGAATGACACGCGTTAAGGATCGTCCATGTCGACTATGTTTTGTCGCATATTGAAATCGCCGCGCAAAGCGGACACCTATTTATATCTGCCTCTGGAAGCGCATGTTGGTGATTTGCCACTTGAGCTGCAACAGCTTTTCATACCAGAAATCGAAGTGACGCGGATGGCAATCAATCCACGTCGCCAGTTTGCCCGAATCAGCGGTGTAAAGTTGCTGGAACACTTAGAAGAGCCCGGGTACTATTTGCAACTACCGCTGCCGGTTGAAAATTTGCTTGATACACTAAAAAACGATCGCGAGTCCTAGACAGCGCGATCAACACAGAGCAGGCAAGCCATTACACTATTTGCTGCAAGGGGAACGTTTATGAAGTCGGTCTTTACTCAATTGGGTCACGTGCTACGCCATAGTTTGCTGCTGGTCTTATTCACGCTGCTCATTTTTGCCGCTAAATTTGCCCAAGCCAACGAGGTTGATACGGCTGGTTATCCAGCGTATATCGAGCAATTAAAAGTGGAAGCAAAAGAACATGGTATTTCGGCCGAGGCGATTGAGCGTGCCTTTACCGATGTCGAGTTTTACCAACGCGCGGTCAGTGCAGATCGCAATCAGCCTGAATTCACCATTACCTTAGACACCTATTTACCGCGTGCGGTCCCGGATTGGAAAGTGCAGCAGGGCATTCGCAAGTACAACGAACATCGCGAGTTATTGGAGCGTATTGGTGCAGAGTATGGCGTGCAACCACGCTTTATTGTTGCACTGTGGGGAATCGAGACTAATTACGGCGGCTATACCGGTAACTTCAAAGTGGTTTCAGCCTTGGCGACCTTAGCCTATGAAGGCCGCCGCGAAGAATTCTTTAAACGCCAACTGATGCAGGCCTTGGAAATTATTGATGCTGGTCATATTGAACCGGAGCAAATGCGTGGCTCATGGGCTGGCGCGATGGGGCAAACCCAGTTTATGCCGAGCTCATTTTTGTCCTATGCGGTCGACGGTGATGGCGACGGCAAAATTGATATCTGGAATAGCTTTCCCGATGTTTTCGCGTCTGCTGCAAACTATTTAGCCAATGTGGGTTGGGACGACAGCAAAACCTGGGGCCGCCAGGTACGACTCCCGGCTGACTTCGATACGGATTTGACCGGTTTAAATACGAAAAAATCGTTAGCTGAATGGCAAGATATTGGTATCCGTCGCTACGACGGTAGCGCGCTGCCGACGCGTGACATTCCTGCGTCGGTAATTATTCCCGATGGTGTTGAAGGGCGCGCGTACCTTGCCTATCACAACTGGGACGTGCTGATGCGTTGGAACCGTTCGAACTACTTTGTTGCTGCCGTGGGTACCTTAGCCGACCGCATTCAAATGGGTCGCTAACGCATGATCGTCGCTGAGAATATCGGCAAATTAGTCTGCGTGGGTCGCAATTATGGCGCCCACGCGGCTGAATTAGGCAATGCCATCCCCGAGTCACCACTGTTATTTATTAAACCCGCAAGTACGGTCCAACCGCTTTCAATTGCCGAAAACAATCAGGTGTTTATTCCAACCGAGTTGGGTGCTTGTCATCATGAGCTCGAATTAACCGTGTTGATTGGCAGTGAATTGACTCAATGTACCCCTGAGCAAGCGCGGCAAGCAATTGCCGGTGTTGGCTTGGGGTTAGACTTAACCTTGCGTGATCTGCAAGAACAACTGAAAAAGAATGGTCATCCGTGGGAGCGAGCAAAAGCATTTGCCGGCAGCGCCCCGTTGACTGAATTCGTCCCATTGTCCGACCTTGGTGGTGCCCTAGAGCAATTAACCTTTAGTTTGCATCGCAATGGCCAGCTGCAACAGCAAGGTCGAGTGGAGGAGATGATTTTCGCCATCGTCGACTTAGTCACTGAAATTGCAGCAACCTTCAGCTTACAGCCGGGCGACGTGATTTTTACCGGCACCCCGGCCGGTGTCAGTGCCTTGAATGTTGGCGATGCGTTAACCTTAACGCTACCAACGCCTGCGGCATCCTATGCATGGCACGTGACGGTGGTTGGCAGTCAATCGTGACGGCATTTTGGCAAGTAAAATCGTTAGCAGAAATGAACGAAGCGGAGTGGGAATCGCTCTGCGACGGTTGTGGTAAATGCTGCTTACATAAATTGCTCGACGAACGGGATGATTTGGCCGCTGATGCACCGATGCAGCTTGGTGAAGACTTGCATTACACTCATATCGCCTGCCAACTGTTGGATTGTCAGACCGGCCGTTGCAGTGATTATGCGAATCGCCACCAGTTTGTGCCCGATTGTGTGCAGCTCACGGTGGCTGATCTCCCAAATATCCATTTTATGCCGCCGAGTTGTGCTTATCGGCGATTGCATGAAGGGCGCGAGTTGCCGAGTTGGCATCCGTTGTTAAATAACGGCTCACGGGCGGCGATGATCGCGGCCGGTATGTCAGTGGCAACGCATCAGGTGATTTCAGAACGAGAGAAATTAGCGGAAGAAGGCGATATCGTGCATTGGCCTTTGCACGATATCGATTAGTAAAATTAAATGCGGCGTGTGGTGATCAGTCGGATCGCAAGAATGAATACGCCAAGGCCAAAGAAAGTCGCAAAAATAATTTGCATCCATTCCGGCATATTCAAGCCCATCAGTCGCCAACCATCGTCACCACACATACCGGTAATTGCAAACACGCTCGGTAGCCATTCGTGCAGCGGTGCCCAACTGGGAAAATTCGGGATTGCCGAACAACTAGTAAAGAGCGGATTAGCTTCGCGTTGAAACCATAAATGGTAGTTCGCGGCAGCTAAACCCGCCCATGACGTCCATAACCAACCGGCAAAAGCAATCAGACGAATGCCGACGCGCTGGGGAGCGAGTACGCCAAACCACGCAAAAAGGGCAATGCCAAGCATCGCAGTACGCTGATAAATACATTGTTCGCAAGGCTGCTGATCGTTCACATGCTGCATCCAAAGCGCAATGATGATGAAGCTGGTCGCAGCACTGGCAAGAAGCACCCAAGGCCAGCGCTGTTGCGGCCATTGGCCAATGTTGCCTAAGAAAGACTTCGAGCTTGAATTCATATCTGTTATCTTCGTTAATTAACTCAGCGGACATTCGCTGAAACATGCTATCATAAAACTTGTCCGACCATTACTGGCAAGTTACAATCCCACTTTGGCCCTAATGTATTCTGAAATTTGTAGCAAAGAAAGGCACTTATGTTTATTAAAGCAAAAAGTCCTGCAGGGTTTGCAGAAGAATTTATCGTAAAGTCGATCTGGAAAGGTGACTTTGCGCCAGGCTCGATCCTGCCGGCTGAACGTGAGTTGTCTGAACTCATTGGCGTCACGCGTACCACCTTGCGTGAAGTACTGCAGCGCCTCGCTCGTGATGGCTGGTTGACCATTCAACATGGTAAACCAACACGAGTGAATAATTTCTGGGAAACCTCTGGCTTAAACATTCTCGAGACCTTAGCGCGCCTCGACGAAGAAGGTATGCCCGATTTGGTCGACCATTTATTGTCAGCGCGGACCAATATTAGTGCGATTTATCTTCGCCAAGCCATTCGTCAGAACTCAGAGCGGGCAGCCGAAGTTTTACGTGCGGCGCAAACACTCGAAGACAGTCCCAAGGCGTTCGCCGATTTTGACTATCAACTCAACCATGAATTGGCCCTTGCCTCTGGCAATCCGATTTATGTACTGGTATTAAATGGGTTCAAGGGACTGTATGCGCGCATTGGTCAGTTTTATTTTTCCGAAAGTAAAGGCCGCGAATTAGCGCGTAATTACTATGAAGCACTTTTGCAACTGGTTGAAGCAAAAGACTATAACGGCGCGCTCGGTTTAGTGCGTCAGTATGGTTATGATTCAGCCGCGATTTGGAAAGATCTTCGCGATTCAATTCCTGAGAATTTGGTCGACTAGCACGAGCCTAAATACATCGTGCGACTCGACTGACCCAGTCAATAACAAGAGACGCACGATGCTAACTATAAAAAAATCCTGCCTTTATTCGCTCACCTTTGCAGCTTCAGCATTAACTGCAACTGCTTGGGCTGACACAAACTCACCACCCGCACTGCAGTATGATGATGTCTTCTTGCTGGAATTTGCCGCAGAGCCGGCACCGCGCC
>JAMCWV010000095.1 GCA_023481025.1 Gammaproteobacteria bacterium | reverse complement strand
GGCTGTTATAAACGTCGACATAGTTGCCTTGGCTGTTGCTTTGTTGCAGACGAGCCCGATAGAGTTGCGCGTCGCTTTCTGGAATCGCAAAGTGCAAATGTAATTTATCAGTTTGGACAATATGGGTTAAATACGCGCCGGCACTGATAAGATTTCCTTCAGTAACTGATTCAACGCCAGCGAGACCATTGATGGGTGCTTCAACACGGGTGTAACGTAGGTTACGGCGAGCATCAGCAAGACCCGATTCTGCCCGAGCTAAGCGAGCTTTTGCCGCTTCGATAGCAGAACGCGCTTGGTCAAATTCGCGCTCACTAGCGGCATTGCTTTCGTATAAACCCGACACGCGTTGCCATTCACGCTCAGCCTGTTGGTGCATGGCGGTGGCATCGGCAAGCTCGGCTTGCGCAGAATTTACCGCAAGTTGATACGGCTCTGGGTCAATTTGAAACAGCGTTTCACCTTGCTCAACGGCATGGCCTTCTTGGAAATTGCGCTGTTGCAAAATACCGCTAACTTGTGCTCGGACTTCAACTTCACGAGCGCCACGTACACGAGCAGGGTACTGGGCGGTATAGACAGCAGATTCAGTCCTAACTTCAGCAATCGTAACTGGCGATGGCGGCATGCCTTGTTGGCCATTACCAGAATCGCCACTACAAGCGGTTAGTACAGCCAATGCACTCATGCTGAGGCCTAATTTTGTTGGGGTTGCCCAAACGTTGCGATGCGGCTGAGATTGAGCGCGAAACGATGCGTTCATTAATTGTTCTCCAATTCTTTGGTCTGCTGAGAAATAGAATGCTTCGAACAGCCTTCAAACTGTTCGACAAAGTTGAGTGGGTTTTGCACGTGCATAATGCCGTGCAAGTAAAATGAAAAAACGTGTTCGAGACGTGCAAGCGACGTGCGCTTCGGTACGCTCGCCATACTCAAATACACGGCGCCGTGGAGCAACTCACCACAGAGGGACGACATTTCCTCGGTACTTAAAAACTCGCGCACCGGATAGGCGTTTTTGATGTCTTCAAAGACAAAAAGCCAGTCAGATTTGTTTTCATGCATGCGCTGAAAATAAAGGGGGGTGATATCCCGACCAAACTCAGCACGCTCTTGAATAAATAACTCGACCGTGTCCGGGTGCGTGTCAAAATAGTCGAGATAAGCGTGCATCATGGCATACAGCCGGCACAACGGGTTGCTATAACTGTCCCGCGCTTGCATCATGCGCTCACGCAAAATATCTAATTGATGGGTGAGGGCTGATTTGAATAATTCTTCTTTATTGGGAAAATGGCGATACAGCGTTCCTTTGCCAACGCCAGCCAATTCTGCAATCGATTGCATGTCGGTGACCTGATAGCCACGATCGGCAAACGCCCGCACGGCTGCGGCAATAATCTCTTGCTGGCGCTGTTCGGCAGGTTTGTGCACCCGCTTTGCAGGTTTTTCAGAAGTGTCCACTACTTGATCATTCATTGTGTGCAACCAAGATTAAAAAGCATAAAAAGCGACCAATCCGAGATTAAAATTTGAGTTTATAAACTCACGGACGGACTGGTCAGTCCGTGAGTTTATAAACTCACGGACGGACTGGTCAGTCCGTAAATTATTGCGTATAACCGACCGAGTTGTCAATAAACTAATTGCAGAATTCGTAAATGAATGGAATAGCTCATTATTTTTCATCAAGTTGTAAGGTATTCTAATTCACAGCAAAAGAGGCTTTGTGATACCTTGTAAACCTATTTTGTATCCGCTGAGGCTAGAGTCGAAGCCCTCACCCATCAATTAGATATTTTGCGTGAGTAAGCAATTGCAGAGTCAACAAACCAGCGAAGAACAGCATTTTTTTCAGGGATTAACCGAGTCGCTCATTGACGATCTTGCGATTTGGCTGGAACAACAACTGCAATGGCAGTCGCCGAGCACTTTAAGCCGACTGGCAGCGGACTGTGCTTATCCACGCGTGGTCTATATTACCTTGGCAGACGATCGCGGCGGTTATGTTACTGCCGCTGGAATGGGATTAGGCCTGCAAGCCGCGGCTGAATCAGCCTTAAAGAAAGTTATGCCACAAGCTCAGCGACGACACTTGACGATTCAACAAGCGAAAGTTGATGTCGTCATGCGGGCTGCTGTGTATTCGCCGAAACGGGTGTCGCTGAATCAAGGATTAACGACTGATGAATCTGTTCTTGGCTTTGCTTGTAACAGTTTAGATAACGGTTGGTTGCCGGAAGAGACACTTAGGTATCGGTTGTTAAAAAAGAATGGCGGCATCCACTACAAGCGCACGCGGCTTGCGATCGGTGCTCGCTTAGGCGTGAAAAGTCTGAAAGCGAAAACGCATCGTTTATATGGTTTCACTACAGCCAGCCGATATGTGAGTAGAGCTGCAATTCCGCCGGACTGGGGACATCAAACTGCAGTGAAGCCCAATGTGTTGCGCTTGTATCGTGGTCACAATACGCACTTCCAAGTCACGCCAGGTGCGTGTTTTGCGCGAGCTCGCGCAGGTGCTGGCTATTTGGCTCGACAAATTCGTGAGGACGGATCCTTCAATTATATGTATCAAGCCGGACCCAATGAAGTGACGGATGAATATAACTTACTTCGCCACATCGGATCCTTGTGGTCCTTGCTTGACTTCTATCGTGAAGAACCAAGTGAAGCGGTGAAAACAGCGAGCTATAGGGCGCTTGGATACCTTTATCGCAATATTGACGAAGTTGCTCCCGGCGTACTCGCCACAAATGAAAATAACTTTGTCAAACTTGGCGGTAATGGCCTTGGTTTACTAACCTTAAGTTTATTTCACGAATTATTTGCGGATAAACGGGCGCTTAAGACAGCACAAGGCCTAGCACGTTGGATTGTGAATAGCCAAAATGATCAGGGTGAATTCACCATCCATAAGCAAGGGCTGACGACTGGGAAAGTACAACCTTTCATTTCCGACTATTATCCCGGCGAGGCTATCTTTGGTTTGATGCGATTGTATCAGCAAGACGGTAATAATGATTGGCGAGATGCTGCGGTTGCAGCGTCACGATGGTTGATTGAAGTTCGTGATCAGGGTAAGTCACTCGCCGAATTAGAGCATGATCATTGGTTGCTTTATGGCTTAAATGAGGTTTATCGCGTTTCTTCACAACCACTGTTTATTGAACATGTAAGGAAGTTAATCAAGGCGATGCAGGATACGCAACACGGTGTCGACAGCCCACACAGCGATTGGCGCGGAGGTTGGTATAATCCGCCACGGACAACGCCTGCAGCAACCCGATGCGAGGGATTGTTAGCGAGTTGGCAATTGCTTAACGACCACCCAGACCTGACCTCCGCCGAGGAACTCGCAGCATTGCAACAGATGATTGTTAGTAGTTTACAGTTTCAATTTCAGAATCAGTTTGTTGGTGAAAAGTTAATGTACTTGAGCAATCCGCAGCAAGCGTTCGGCGGTTTACACAGCAATTTGACCAATTGGCACATCCGCATCGATTATGTACAGCATAGTTTGAGTGCCATGTTGGCTTATTGGCGGCTGTTTAAAGACAAGGACAGTCATGACTGATTCAAAACGCAATCGGCAACCTAAATTACGTAAGATATGGCTGATCGAACATATTCGCCGGCAAGATGTGCATGAAGCACCGAGTGACGATGAGTTAATTGTGGCGGAGCTTAGAGAGCAGGCAATTGATGTACAGGAAAAGGTTGCTATACGCGCTCAGCGACTTGCTGATTCGCGTGGTGTTCTGAGTCGTTTGCAGCGAACCGAAGGCATATTTCGTGTGTTGCCGGAAATCCTCATCGTCCTTGCTTATTTTAGTGCCGTGGCGTTAATTCATGGTGCGACTTACTTTGCTCGGCCACAGATTAATATCTTCAGTTTGTTGCTTTCACTGTTGTTCTTGAATTTCATCATGTTGTCTATTTGGTTTGTCGCATCCGTAGCACGACCTGCTAAAGCGCGAGGGGTGGGCAGCCGAACGCTTGGGTTGATGCGTTGGTTGCAGCAATTCAGACGACAAAAAGCACAACGAGAAAGCACGTTGCAAAGTCGTTTTGCAGTCATGCAGCAACAGAATTTACTTGCACCATATTTTAGTATGTTGACGCATGGGTTTTGGTTCATGACGTTGCTCTTGGCTTGGGTTCTATTGTGGCTCCGATTTGCTTTTGAGAGTCACCAATTCGTTTGGGCAACGACCATTTTGAGTGCCGATACAGTCATTTCAGTACTTGGTTTATTTACTTGGGCAACAGACCTGTTGAGTATTCAGTCACCGACGTTTAGCGCAGACGGTGGCATGACGTCTTTCTTTCCGAAAGAAACCGGTTGGTGGGTTTTAGCGGTTTTAGCCCTGTTCGGTGTGTTACCTCGTGCGCTTTTATGGGCGGCGTTCTTGTTGACTTATCGGCTGCGTTTGCAGCGTTTTCAAGTCGATATGAGTTTGCCTGGATTAAGTGGCTTAACCAGTCGTTTACAACCTCGCAGTCAACAAATTGTCGATCCCGAACCCGCGACGATTACCCGACCACAGCGGCACAAGCCAGCGGTAATTGGTAAGGACTGTTTAGTCTTTAGTCTCGATTATGAGCCTGTTCCCCAATGGAATGATGTGTTTTTGCTCAACAATCATGGCGTAATTGCCAGTTATGAACAACGCCAGCAATTCATTCGCGACTTACAAGAAAAACCCGCACGCAAGGTTCTGGTGCGTGTTGATTCAGAGATTACGCCGGATCGCGGGAGTTTACGTTTTTTGGCGGAACTACAGAACTACTGTAATGACATCGCCGTGTGGACGGTGCGCAACGGTAAATATCAAACTCAGTGGCAAGAGTTGCTCGCGGAATATAATATTATTGGTTTCTCATTTAGTGACGAAGCGATTCGCTGGTTGGGAGAGGGCCTTTGAATGAGTGACAAGTCGCCGTTGCGAATCGCTGTGGTCGGACACACCAATACGGGGAAAACATCTTTTGTTCGAACCCTGTTGCAAAATACCAGTTTTGGCGATGTTTCTGATCGTCCGAGCACCACACGCGATGTGCGCAAAGCTGAGCTCTATATAGACCAGCAAGTGATTATGGAAATTTATGATACCCCGGGCCTTGAAGATGGCTTGGGTCTTTACCATTACATTGACTCGAATCAATCATCGTCGGCTACATTGCGTCATAATGGTCCGGAGCAAATCCGCTTGTTTTTGGCAAGTCCAGTGGCACAGGACCAGTTTGAACAGGAAGCGAAGGTTTTGCGGCAACTGTTGCTATCTGATGCTGCATTTTATTTGATTGACTGTCGTGACCCTGTGTTACCCAAATACCAGGATGAATTGGATATTCTGCGACGTTGCGGCAAACCGATTTTACCCGTTCTCAATTTTACTGCTCATCCTCAGCATCACGCGGATGAATGGAAACAAGCTTTGGCTCACGTCAATTTACACGGATGGGTCGAGTTTGATACGGTCAGCCTGCCGGAAAAAGGCGATCAGCAGTTGTTTGATCACCTCGCCACTTTATTGCCGAATCAACGCCAGCAACTTGACAGCATTCGCCTGCAACGGTCTCAACAGGTGCAACAGCGCTTGCGGGCAGCACAAAGGGAAATTGCTGAACTCTTACTCGATGCCGCAGCCTATAGTGTGCGTGTCCCCAACGATGACAAAGACGAATTAGCGACGACGATTGCGCTGATGCAACGGCGTGTGATCGAGCGTGAGCAACGCTGTGTGGATGCCATTCTAACAATCTTTTCCTTTCCCGTTGATAGTGCTTCGTTGCAAACACTGGCAAAGCAAAAAGATGCTTGGCAAGCGCCGCTTTTTGCTGCCGATACGCTCAAGGAGTTTGGCATTCAGGCGAGTAAAGGCATCGTCGCCGGGGGCGCAGCTGGAGCCAGCGTTGATTTAATGTTTGGCGGGCTGAGCCTTGGTGCGGGTACTTTGCTGGGTGCCGCAGCTGGTGGGCTTTGGCAAGGTTGGCAGCAATACGGGCGCCGCCTTAAACATGCAGTTCAGGGCTATGCTGACGTCTATATACAACCGGAAATCATTCGTTTGCTGGCAGCGCGTCAGCAGCAGTTAGTGCAATTATTATTGCGCCGAGGCCATGCTGCCGTGACACCATTGCGACTTGTTGATGAGCATGCTGAATTTAAAGAGCCGCAGCGTTTTCGTGAATTCATGCAGCGCGCCCGTCAACATCCACAATGGTCATCATTGCACGCCGGCGCGTTCGATGACTCTATCGCCCGCAGCCAGTGTTTGCGGCTTCTTGAGTGATACGCTTCGTAGCGGACTAACAAACTTTGACAGATTCTTAAACTTTTCTCGGGTATGTTTCAATTCATAATCAGAGCGTTTTGTGGCGGTGATAGTTGAGTGTTAACGCTTTTTTGTATTGTAGAACGAGTGAAAGGAATCCTTTTGGGGGTCCAAGTCGATGAAACTAAGGCGCTGAGAATCAATCGAACTGCTATGAAGAAATGGAAATATTTTTACTGGCTGGTTGTCATCGCTTTGCTCAGTGGCTGCGCAAGCAGACTACCCGATAATGCCGCACAAA
>JAMCWV010000142.1 GCA_023481025.1 Gammaproteobacteria bacterium | reverse complement strand
CACCGTCAATATCGTGACCACGCGCCCGCTAAACCGCCCAGGTCAGCGCTTTGTGGTTATGGGAAAGGCTTTACATGATACGTCTGTCGAGGCCGGCGATAGCGTCACCCCAGAATTCGCCGCCGTCTACAGCAATACCTTCGCAGATGACCGCTTCGGGGTTGCGTTTTCAATCTCTGACTATCGCCGTGACTTCCAGGTGCAACAGGCGAATATTCAAGGTTGGCAGGCTAACGTGGGCTTACCGTCAGGCGATAGCCCGCGTTTTATTGACCCACGTCCAATTGATGACGACGGCGAACGCATTGGCAATCACTTCTTTCCGAAAGACTTAAATTACGCAATTTCAGATTTAAGCCAACGCCGGACTAACGGTCAGTTAACCTTGCAATATGCGCCGACTGATAACTTAACCTTTACCACCGACTACACCGCTAGCCGCGCACTAACCGGCCGCACTGAGTTTGGCTGGGGTATTTGGAATGAGTTCGGCAGTAACATTAACGCTTACGAACTCGACAGCAATGGAACTGCCATTTATGCCGACATCGCCGGCAACGATGCCTCGTTTGTCGCAGAGAAAGGCACCACCGAAGTCCGCGCAGAATCGATTGGCTTTAATGTCGAGTTCGCGCCATCAGATAGTTGGAATTTCTGGTTTGACGCGCATCACTCAACCAATAAAACCGACGATGGCATTGATAATGGCATGGTTGGCCAAGTTATTTTAGGTTCAGACCAGTTGCGCTCGAAAATCTACGATTACCGTCAAGGCGACGTGCCGCAAATGTTGGTCAACTGGAACAACGGCACCAATGAGCTCATGCCAAGTGAAATTGACTCGAACTTTAGTCAGTTTTTCCGTCGCCCAGGCGAATCCGAAGTGCAGCAGTATCAATTCCGCACCGATTGGTTCAACTACACAGGCCGATTACATAACCTAACCAGTATTCGTGCCGGTGTTTCGCGTACCGATCAGGAGATGAGTGGTTTAAGTGGTTGGAGTGGTTTGCGCGGCGGCCCTGGCTTTAACCCAGCCTTCCCGCAAATTTTCCCAGACAGTATGTTTACACGCCGCGGTACGGGTAATTTCTTGGACCAGTTCGCGGGTGGTGGCTCTGACTTACTTACCAATTATTACTACATCTATGACTACGACGAAGCGGTTGCACGTCAGCAGGCCTACTTAACTGAAGCGCTGATGGGCGATGATGCCTATATTCCAGACCCATTCTTAAACGGTATCGAGAGTGAAAGCTCTGTGCGCGAACTCACGCATGCGTTGTTTGTGCAATCAAACTGGGAATTCCAGTTGGCTGGCTACTTCACCGAGTTAAACTTCGGTGTGCGCTACGAGCAAACGGATGTAACCAGTAGCGTACGTCAACGTGTTGAGCGTCAGGTCAATTGGGTCAGCGCATCTGAGTGGATCATGCAATATGAACCGCAAGATGACGCGAGCTTCTTGACTATCGAAGGCGATCACAACGTGTTACTGCCGATGTTGGACATGAAGGTGGAGCTTACCGAGAATTTAGTCGGTCGGTTCTCCGCAGGCAAAACCATTACCCGTGCACCTCTTGGTAATCTAGCTGGCGGTCGCTCGCTGAGCGGTAGCCCTCGTCCGGGCGCACGTTCAGGTTCACAGGGTAACCCGAACCTGTTGCCGTTTGAGTCAACTAACTTTGATATCGCCCTTGAGTATTACTATGCGCCGGGCAGTTATGCGGCCATTGGTTACTTTAGAAAAGATGTTGATAACTTTATCCAAACCACCATTACGCCAACAGAGATCGACGGCTTACGTGATATTTTCGAAGGCCCGCGTTACCAGCAGGCGGTGGCAGATATTGAAGCGCGTGGTGAGCAAGCCACATCGACCGCTATCTTCGAGCAAATGCTTGAAAATGGTCATGGTAATGCAAATGGTCAAATTGAACCGAACGCCGATGACCCTTTAATTGTTTGGGATGTTTCGCAACCACAAAATACCGACAGCAAAAGTGTGGATGGTATTGAATTTGCGGTACAGCACCTGTTTGGTGAATCTGGCTTCGGTGTCGGCGTCAATGCCACGCTGGTGAATGGCGACGTGAACTTTGACGTGAATAGCTTGAACCAGCAAGCCCCGTTAACGGGTTTAAGTGACTCTGCTAACCTGCAAACCTTCTATGAAAAGGACGGTTTGTCAGTGAAGCTGACCTACGCTTGGCGTGACAGCTACTTAATTGGTGTTGGGCAGGCACAGGGCTCTTCAGACGCGCCGCCACAGTTCGCAAAATCCTATGCCCAATGGGACTTAAGCGTGAACTATGACGTGACTGAGAACCTCACGGTGTTCTTTGAAGGCATTAACCTGACCAATGCCACAGAGCAAGGCTACGGCCGTTATGAAGAGCAATTCCTATTTGCTCGCCAATACGGCCCACGCTACGCGCTGGGTGCACGTTTTAGCTTCTAACCATCATGGTTGGTGGAACGGCATGCCGTTCCACCACCATACAAAATCGATGGAAACGAAAAAGGCCTTCATCATGAAGGCCTTTTGTTTATCTGCAACGGGTTATTCACCCAAGCAAAGCGCGTCCCCGTCGTACTCCGGCAGTACACGAATGTCGTTGAACTCCACCGTCCAAGCGGTTTCCGTCGCTAAACCAAAAATACTTGCGGCCTGAGCGATATCAAAACCTTGTTGCTGTAAGCACTGTAAATCGAAATTCAGCGTCTGCCATTCATTCGCTGGCAATGCTTGCAACAGCGGTGAAATAGACTGGCTATAAGCACAACCGTCACCACAGTACAGGTTCAACATCACGTCGTCAGGCACTTGCTCATCTACCCGAAGCGTGACCGCAATCGCACTACCTTCGCCACTAAATGCACGCAAATCCCGCGGGAACTGGCTGACAAAATTAAAGCCGGCAGCCTCTTCACCATTAAAGCTAATGCGGCGTGCATCTTCTTGTACTTGGTCATCGAAGGTGCGGGCTTCCAGACCATCAAGGCGCTCGACGCTACTTTCCATTACCAGCGCGTTGTCGCCGCTACGTAATTGCAGCATCCAAGGCGCTTGTGGCGCACGGTCAAAGACTAACATCGGCTCGCTATCGTCGGCGCCACCTACTTCAGTGTCCAAATCGCTGCTAAGCGTGCTTTCGTCGCCATAACTTAAACCAAAGCCAAGTGGTAATAACGCTGGGTTGTCGTCGTTAATCACACCACGGTCGGCTTGCCAAGGGTTTGCTGGCCAAGAGAATGGTAAGCGACCCACGAAATCATGCTGCACATCACCGTCGGCGCTGGCCATGATCACATCGGCAACCGCAAGGCCTTCGCTACCTGGTAACCAGACTGCAACAAAGGCATCACTGGCGTTTAACTCAGGGTTTACCCACAGCGGACGGCCACTAATAAATAATGACACCACTGGAATTCCTTCAGCTTGTAACTGTTGCAATAGTGCCAAGCTTTGTTTGTTACCACGTTCAAACTCAAGGTTGGCGATGTCGCCATTGCCTTCTGCATATGGCTGCTCACCGAATACAACGACAGCGACGTCTGGACGTTGCTCAAACTGTCCGTCAACTGCTAGCTCAATTTCACCACCCGCCGCTTCAACTTGGGCGGCGATACCGTCATAAATCGAGGTACCACCCGGGAAGTCAGCATTGGTGTTACCCGTACCTTGCCAGCTGATTGTCCAGCCACCCGCTTGTTGGCCAATATTATCAGCGCCTTCACCAGCGACCAGAATACGCTGCTGCGGATTCAAAGGTAATAAGTTGCCTTCGTTCTTCATCAATACCAAAGATTCACGCACCGCTTGACGCGCCACTTCGCGATGCTCATCTGAGCCTATCAGTTCAGTACGTCCTGCCAGTGGACGCTCGGCTGGGCCGGGCTTTTCGAATAAACCTGCACGCAATTTCACGCGTAATACGCGACGCACGGCATCATCAACCCGTGACATCGGAATCACACCCTGATTAATTTGCTCAACCAAGTTATAGTAAAGCGGCTTCCAGGCGGGGGTCGGTACCATGTAGACGTCGAGCCCAGCGTTTGCAGCCTGTGGGCAGTTGTCATTCGTGCAGCCTGGAATTTGCCCGTGGCCGTTCCAATCCCCGACCACGAAACCATCAAAACCCATCTGGTCTTTTAATACGTCAGTTAGTAGGTACTCACTTCCGTGTATTTTCTCACCATTCCAGCTATTGAAGGTCGCCATCACGGTTTGTGCACCGGCTGACAAACCGCCGACATAGCCTTGGGCATGGACATCAAATAACGTCTGTTCGTCAATCGCCGCATCCCCTTGGTCAACACCATCGGTGGTTGCACCATCGCCAATGAAGTGTTTCACGGTACTCACCACACGTGATTCACTCAGAAAATCATCGCCAACGTCCCCTTGTAGGCCGCGCACTATGGCTGCGGAATAGTCACGAATAATGTCAGGGTTTTCAGAGTAGCTTTCATAGGTGCGACCCCAACGCATGTTCTGCGCCGCAGCCACCGTCGGCGCAAATACCCAGTCAATTCCAGTTACCATCACTTCACGCGCTGTGACCACGGCAATATCTTCAATTAATTGCGGGTTATTCGCAGCGCCAAGCCCAATGTTGTGCGGGAAAATGGTCGCGCCCAGTACGTTGTTGTGGCCATGTACCGCATCGGTGCCCCACATGGTGGGTATGCTGGAGCCATCGTAGGTGTCATCAATAGATGCTTCCCACATAGCTTGCGCCAGCGCTATCCAGTCTTCCGGGGTGGCATATTTGTCGTCATTCGGGAACGCACCGCCCCCGTTTAGAAACGAACCAAAACCATAGCGACGCATGTCATCAACGGTAATATCGCGAATTTCCGGTTGAATCATTTGCGCGACTTTCTGCTCAACCGTCATGTCGGCCAAAATTTCCTCAATTCTGGCCTCCAAGGCTGGGTCAGCAGGTAGTGGCGAACCAATATGAGGCCAAATACTACTACTTTCAGTGTCCGCGGTGCTGGTCTGCTCGCTGGACGATTGCGGGTCGCTGCAACCGTAAAGCGCTAGGGTCATAGCCGCTACCAGGGCTGATTTTTTTAACGTAAGCGTGTTTTTCATGCCGCCTCCTGCGCGATTTGAACGGGACGCGGTCGATAACCGCGCAAGCCATAAGATGCAATGTAAACATAACAAAGCAGAGGAATAATAAATGAAAGCTGCACCCCAACCTGGTCAGCCACAAAACCTTGCAACAACGGCATAATGGCACCACCGACAATCGCCAGGCAAAGAATACCAGAGCCTTGACCGCGGCTTGCTTTTAAGCCTTGCAGAGCCAAACTGAAAATGGTGGGGAACATAATAGAATTGCATAAACCGATCAGCACCAGCGACCACATCGCAATCGCGCCCGTGGTATTAATTGTGACCGCCAGCAGAATCACCGCCATGATGGCATTGAACGCTAGCACACGGTTACCCGGTAGTTTTTGCATCACAACCGCGCCAATAAAGCGGCCGATCATGGCGCCACCGAAATACCACGCAATGTATTTGGATGCATTGGAATAGCTCATATCGCCGATTTCCGGCTGTGCGATATACATGGCAAGGAAGCTACCGATACCAACTTCAGCGCCGACATAGGCAAATATACCAAGCGCGCCAAGCACTAAATGGCGGCGCTTCCAGGCAGAACCTTCGTTGTTCACAACGCCAGCTGGCTGCATTTCTGGGGCGATTTCGGCTTTGCCCATGTCGGGTAAGCGTAAACGCAAGAACACCAATGCCATCAATACCAAGGCACCGGCTAAGATAAAGTAAGGTAAGCTAACTGTATCGCGAGACACGCCACTAACTTCAGGGTCTGCGATGCCGCCAAAAATCAGCCAAGCACCAAAAAACGGCGCCACTGTCGTACCCAGCGAGTTGAATGCTTGGGTCATAGTTAAGCGACTTGAAGCCGTCTGCTCGCTACCCAGTACGGTGACATAAGGGTTCGCCGCGACCTGCAAAATGGTAATCCCCGAAGCGAGCACGAATAACGCCAGTAAGAACAAGTTATAGACTTCAAGCTGGGCCGCAGGGTAGAACAATAAGCAACCAACCCCGGCTATCATTAAGCCGGTCACAATGCCGTTTTTATAGCCTATTTTGCCTATCAAATGGCCTGCTGGAATCGACACAATAAAGTACGCCCCAAAGAAGCAAAACTGGATCAGCATGGCTTGGGTGTAACTAAGGTCGAACAGTAAGCGAAGGTAGGGAATTAAAATATCGTTCAAGCAGGTGATAAAACCCCACATGAAAAATAGGGTCGTCAGCGCACCTAGCGCGAAGCGATAATTGGGTGTTGATTGGCTCATACTTGCCTCTGTAATTTTGTTTTGACGTAGCGCCTGCTTTTGCCTATTATGAAAGCGCTTTCATTTATAACATAATTTCAATCTGGCGCAATCATTTCAGCCCAGCAAATGGCATAAAACCGGCTTAACGTGAGATATCAAATGGCTAAAATTGCGATTCCATCTAGTTCCAAACTCCTCACCCGCGAGTTTACCTTTGGTGTCGCGACCTCATCGTTCCAAATTGAAGGTGCGGC
>JAMCWV010000128.1:4625-6602 GCA_023481025.1 Gammaproteobacteria bacterium | reverse complement strand
TCAACCGATTGTTCGGGTAGAGCCTCGTTATCCGCCGGCTGCGGCACGAGATGGCATCGAAGGATGGGTAAGACTGCGCTTTACGATTGACGAAACCGGCGGCGTAACGGATATCGAGATCATCGAATCCAATCCGCGTCGTATCTTTGACCAAGAAGCTCGTCGTGCACTAGCACGTTGGCGTTATGCGCCGAAAGTAGTGGACGGTCGTGCGCAACGTCAAGAAGGTTTGACAGTTCAACTCGACTTTACAATGGGCGGGAACTAACCTATGAAAACTATCACATCGACAATTGGTGCTGTGGTCTTCGCGATGGGTTTGACTCTGTCCGCAGCTGAAGCGCAACAAGCATCATCACCTGACGTTGGGTTTGATATCCCAACTCCCGAGCAAGCTGAGCTCGCTCGTGAAAATCGTCGATCTCAGGCGTTAGGTGAACGTGTTGCTCGTCGTGTTATGACGATCTTCGAACTGTACGAAGCCGGTGACATGGACGGGGCGATGGCTGAAATTGAAGACATCCCTATGCGTTCAGCGACTGCGTACGATAGAGCCTATGTCGCGCGTCTGAAAGGCACGCTGTTGGCGGGACAAGACGATGATCCTACTGCAATCGGTAGAGCAATCAGAGAACTTGAAGCCGCTGCAGAGCCTGATGTCCTTGGATACAGTGACCAACGGAATGCATTGCAGCTTTTGGCTAACTTGTATCTGATGGAAGAGCGATACGAAGAGGCGATCGTCGCTTTTCGCCGTTACCTCCAATTTATTGGGGAATGGAATGCAGATACGTTAATTCGTATGGCCTCAGCGTCTATGAGCCTGCAGAAATACGATCAGGTTATTCCGTTTGCGGAGAAAGCGCTATTACACCTCGAAGAGCCAAATCGTAATCCGTACGTTCTTATGATCGCTGCGTATTACGAGACAAACCAAGTACAAGAAGCGATTTCGGTCTTGGTTCGTGGTCTTCAAGTTCTTCCTGAAGAGAAGGGTTGGTGGGTGCAACTTGGTATGTTTTACATGCTGAGTGAAGAGTTCGATAAAGCACTTGCGACAATGCGGATCGCTTACGACGCTGGCTACTTCAGCCGTGAGAACGATTATCGCGCTTTGTATCAACTGTTTGCGAATGGCGGTATCCCTTACCAAGGCGCAGAATTAATGCGTCGGCATCTTGAGAATGGCAATGTGAGCAAAACCGCACAGAACTATTCAATGGCTGCACGGACGTATTATGCAGCGCGTGAGTTTGTGCGTTCAGCGGAAATGTATCGTCTTGCTATCGGCGTTGCTGACGACGAGTCAGACATTCGCGATTATTATCGTCGGATTGGTGATGCGTTGTTGTTAGCTGAGCGTTATCGCGACGCAGCTCCAGCGTTCCAAGCCGCGATTGATCGCGTACCGCAAGGTGAAGACGCTGGTCGTTTGTATATGTCGTTAGCGGAAGCTTACTTCTACAGCAATCAGTATCGCCAAGCGTATCAAGCTGCACAAAGCGCAACCCGCTTTAGCAGCACGCGTCGTAACGCGAGCAGCTGGGCTGAGTACATTAGATCAACTGCAGAACGTCGCGGTTCAAGCATCTAATTCTCACAGCAAGTGATCGACTTGAAAGCCCTTGTGCGTAAGCGCAAGGGCTTTTTGTTATTTCTGCGGGTGTGCAAGGGAACTTTCTTAAATGCTCGGGATCAGATATGATCGCAACCCAAATAAATAATTCAATTGAGGATTAATGAATGGCTGGGCAAGAAAACTTTAAGGAGCAAACCGGCGGATTACACTGGTTGCTCGTAGTCTTAGTGTTTGTTGGTATTGCTTTATTACCAGTAGTTCTGCGCTTAATCTCATTATTCACTGCTTAAGGTGTGCGGCGAAAGCCGATGCTTGAGCAGATTCGATTCGCACGCGAATCACTTTTTTAAGGGGTAGACATGGCATTGTCTTTGTTATTGGTTGAAGATAACGCACGG
>JAMCWV010000128.1:0-4615 GCA_023481025.1 Gammaproteobacteria bacterium | reverse complement strand
CAGATCTTAGAGATGCTGGCGAACTCAGGGTTTCAAGTGACTGTCGCCGTCGACGGATTAGACGGCTTAAACCGGGCAAGAAAAGAATGCTTCGATATCGTACTGCTTGACCATAAAATGCCGTTAATGGACGGCTATATGTTGTTGAAGAACCTCCGCGAGGAGCCTGAGTACGACTCAACGCCTTTAGTATTTATGACGACATCGGAACCGAATCAAGTGGCTGATAAAGCCGTACGCTTTGGCGCGACTTTGGTGCTTGGTAAGCCTTTGCAAGCCGATGTTTTAATTTCTCATTTGCGCGATCTGACAAAACGACGCGTTATTGCCTGAGTAACTACGAATGACTCATTATACCGCTGCCGATATGCGCAGTAATTATATTGCGCGCCGCATCACACCGGTTGAAAATTTTCCAAAGCCGGGTATTCGCTTTCGCGATATTACGCCGGCATTACAAGACCCACGAGCATTGCGCAACAGTATCGACTTGTTCGCTGAACGTTATGACAACATGGGCTTAACCCAAGTTGTTGCCGTGGAAGCGCGAGGCTTTATTTTTTCAGCGGCACTCGCTGACCGTCTTGGAATTGGCTTAACCTTGATTCGTAAGGCGGGAAAGCTGCCACGTGACGTTTTGTCAGCCAGCTATATGTTGGAGTATGGTGACGACGTTTTAGAGCTACACAAAGATGCACTGAAGCCGCGTGATAAAGTTATTATTATGGATGACATGTTGGCAACCGGCGGTACCATTTCTGCTGCGGTCGACTTAGTGCGGAAAACGCCAGCGACGATCGTTGAAACGGCGTTTGTGTGCGAATTATTGTACTTAGGTGGTCGTAAAAAGCTCGATCAAATGGGCATTAACAGTTACGCTATCTGTGCGTTTGACGAATAATAAAACACCCATAATAACCATAAAATAATGGAGGCGGCATGAGTTACCAAGTGCTGGCACGGAAATGGCGACCACGAAATTTTTCGGAAGTGGTTGGACAACAACACGTGTTGCAGGCACTTACGAATGCCTTAACTCATCAACGCCTTCATCATGCTTATCTACTGACCGGAACGCGCGGGGTCGGCAAGACGACCATCGCACGGATCTTGTCCCGTAGTCTTAACTGTCAAACCGGAATTACTGCAACTCCTTGTGGCGAATGCTCGGCCTGTTTAGATATTGAAGCAGGGCGCTTTGTTGACCTCATGGAGATTGACGCGGCGTCACGGACGAAAGTCGAAGATACCCGTGAAATTCTTGAAAACGTGCAATATCGGCCAACCAGTGGCCGTTATAAAGTGTATCTGATTGACGAAGTTCACATGCTCTCGCGGCACAGCTTTAATGCGCTGTTGAAAACGCTTGAAGAGCCACCTCCCCATGTTATTTTCCTTTTAGCGACGACTGACCCGGACAAATTGCCGGTGACTGTGTTGTCACGTTGTTTACAGTTTAATTTGCGTGGGCTGACCCGAGACGAAATTAGCGGTCAGCTTGAACATATTCTGCAGGCCGAACAAATCCCTTTTGACCCTGCGGCACTATCCTTGTTAGCACGGTCTGCCAACGGCAGTATGCGCGATGCCTTGAGTTTAACCGACCAAGCGATTGCGCAAGGGAATCAAGCCGTTCGCGAAGACGTGGTTGCGCAAATGTTGGGTCGTATCGACGCCCATAACTTGCTTGAACTTGTTGCCGCGGTACATCAAGGTGATGTGAGCAAAACTTTAACGATGCTGCGTGACTTGGCACAGCGAGTGCCTGACGTGGCCGGTATTTTGGCCGAGCTGCAAGGGTTGTTGCATCAGTTAGCGTTAGTTCAGGTGGCGCCGAGCCTTCTTGATTCGGAGCTGATCGCCCAGCGCGAGCAACTGCAAGCACTAGCGGCACAAATTCCCGCGCCGGCGCTGCAAGTTTATTATCGCTTAGTGATTGAAGGCCGCCGCGAATTGCCGTTTGCAGTAGATACGATGAGCGGCGTCGAAATGACCTTGTTGCGGTTGGTGGCCTTTCGGCCGCAAATAGCGGGGGAGCAACAACCGCCGGGAAAGCCTCAAGCGAGTGAGAACCAGCAGGCTGCTGAGCCTGCCGCGACTTACGTGGCGGATGCAGCGAGCAATCAAGATAAAGATCCTGCCCTAGCGAATCAGGCTTCAGCGACTGCGGCGTCGACGCAACAGCCTGCGCCAAAGACAGAACCCCAAACAGTAAAAAACAATGAGGCTCAATCTAGCTCAACTGCAGAGCGGGACGCGCGTGATGATTTTGCATTCGGCGGCGATACAGATGATGACGACGATTATGATTTAATGGCGTTGCATGCAGCACAACAAGAGCTTGAGCAGCAAGCGCAATCGATGGGCGCGACAGCTAATGTCGCACAACCGAGCGAGCAACCAAGTCAACAACCAAACGAGCAACCAAGCGAGCAACCAAAAGCAGGCCAAGTTGCAGAAGAGGAAGCACAGTCGGCATCCACATCGTCAGGCTTAGCCAGCTTAATTGCGACCCGTGAAGCCTTGTCGCGGAAAAACCGCCGAGACTCGGCGGCGAAGCCAAGCGCGACAGAAACAACGTCAGCGACTTCAGAGCAAGTCGAAGGCAATGCGCAAGCTGATGTCAATTCGGTTGTTGCCGGAGAGTCTGCGAAGCCAGAGCCTTCGAAACTAGAGCCTGCGAAGCCAGAGCCAGCAAGTCTTTTGCAGGTGGCGGATGAAGTTCAGAACGAACAAGCACCGAAGACGGACCTTGCGCCGAAGGCCGAGCCAGCACTGCAGTTGAATCAAGCACCGCAGCTCAATCAAGCGGATGAACTCGCTGGTGAGGTTCGTTTTGCCGCGCAGGTGGACGAATGGAGTGCCACGGTTGAGCGTTTAGAAGTGGTGGGGCGCACGCGGCAGGTGTTGTTGAATGCGTATTTAGAACGGTCTGGGCAAGGCCTAAAGTTGCTGGTTGCTGAGTCGCAACGGGCGCTTCTGTCTGGGCACATGGAGGCGAGTTTGCGCAATGAACTCGCGAAGGTGCTCGACGTTAATCAGTTACAGATTGAGTTGGGTGAGCCGGAGAAAACGCCGTTTTTGATTCAACAAGATATTGACTCCCAGCGTTTAGCGGCGGCGAAACAACGGCTTGACGAGCATCCGGCGATTCAGCGCTTGCAATCGGAGCTGAGCGCCCAAATATCCAAGGTAAGCGTACTGCATTAATCGTTTGCGTTCCGTCATGGCGGGCGCTGTGGTATGCTTTTAACACGTTTTATTTTGGCAAACAGGGATAGCGAGGGTCAGTTTTAAGGCTGAGTACACTATCGGTTTGCCCGTTATTTTTTTGATTAAGAAGAGAGAGAAAGCATGTTCAAAGGCGGTGGTTTAGGTAACATGATGAAGCAGGCGCAGCAGATGCAGGAAAAAATGCAGCAAGCGCAGGCGGAGATTGGCCGGATGGAAGTGACCGGTGAAGCAGGTGCGGGCATGGTCAAAGTAACCATGTACGGTAACCACAACGTTAAACGTGTTGCGATTGACCCAAGTTTGTTCGGTGACGAAGACGACCGCGAAATGCTGGAAGACTTAATTGCTGCGGCAACCAACGACGCCGTTCGTCGTGTGGAAGAAGCGACGAAAGAAAAAATGGGTTCGATTGCTGGCGGTATGGGTTTACCACCAGGCATGAAGCTGCCGTTTTAATTTGAGTTATACTGCGCGCTGTTGCCTTCACTGACACTTCGACTGTGCAAAGCAACGATGCAAGGCAACGATGAAAAGCCGACTAAGAAAAGCCGACTAAGAAAAGCCGTCTATGAAAACATATAGTCCTGCCATTTCTGCGTTAATTGATGCCCTGCGGGTATTGCCCGGTGTGGGGCAGAAAACAGCGCAGCGGATGGCTTTTCAATTGTTGGAAAAGCAGCGCGATGGCGCAGCGAAATTGGCCGCGAACTTAAACCACGCACTTGAAGTGGTCGGCCGGTGTTCGTTGTGCCGCACCCTCACAGAAGCGGACGTTTGCTCTATTTGTGCCGACCCAGTGCGTGCCGACGAAAAGCTTCTGTGTATTGTTGAATCGCCGGCGGATGTGCTGGCGGTTGAGCAAACGAGTCAATTCCGTGGTCAGTACTTTGTCTTAATGGGGCGCTTGTCGCCGCTCGACGGTATCGGTCCCGCCGATATCGGCTTGGATTTACTCGAAGCACGTTTCCAACAGGGCAATATTGACGAAGTCATTCTCGCCACCAACCCAACCATGGAAGGCGACGCCACGGCCTATTTTATTGCCGACCTGGCGCGTCGTTACAACATTAAAGCCTCCCGTATCGCTCACGGCGTTCCTGTCGGTGGCGAGCTCGAATACGTCGACCACACCACGCTTGGTCATGCCTTCTCCGGGCGCAAATCGTTTTAAACCGCAAAATTTTTTCTTGAAATCAACGCAGCTGATCCCCATGTGTAGACTAGGGTTAATTAACTTAGTTATTCAGGAGAGAGATCACCATGGCTGATAGTCAGCATGCTGAAAAACACGGGTTTCAGACGGAAGTAAAACAGCTTTTGCATCTGATGATTCATTCGCTGTATTCAAATAAGGAAATTTTCCTGCGGGAATTAATCTCAA
>JAMCWV010000257.1 GCA_023481025.1 Gammaproteobacteria bacterium | reverse complement strand
GAACTTCACGTAGTACTCGCGGTGCTGCTCCAGCGGTTTCTCGTGCATCCACACTAACTTGGCACGCAACCGGTTCGACACGTGGGGCAGATTGTCTTTGCGCACAATCATGTCGCCGCGGCTGATGTCAATCTCGTCATTCAAAGTTAGCGTCACCGCCATTGGCGCATGGGCCTGGTCAAGCGCACCGTCAAAGGTCACAATAGACTTAACAGTGCTAATTTTGCCAGACGGAAGCGCGCGAATGGTGTCGCCGACGGCAACTTTGCCCGCCGCTATAGTGCCCTGAAAACCACGAAAGTCTGAATTGGGGCGGCACACCAGTTGCACCGGCATACGAAACTCATCGGTATCTTGCGGTTGGTCAATTTCCGCGTTCTCGAGGTATTTCATCAGCGAAGAGCCACGGAACCAGTCCATTTGCTCGCTTTTGTTCACCACATTGTCGCCTTTAAGGGCAGAAATAGGCACAAAGCGAATGTCTGGAATTTTGAGTGCGCCAGCCATTTTCAGGTAATCGTCCTGAATAGCTTTATAGCGTTCTTGGGAGTAATCCACCAAGTCCATCTTGTTAATCGCGATAATCACATGCTTAATACCCAGCAGCGAGCAAATGTAGCTGTGGCGGCGGGTTTGAGTTTGCACCCCAGCACTGGCATCAATCAGGATAATTGCCAAGTCACATGTCGAGGCACCAGTCGCCATGTTACGGGTGTACTGCTCATGGCCGGGGGTGTCGGCAATAATAAACTTGCGTTTGTCAGTGGAGAAGTAGCGATACGCCACGTCTATGGTAATGCCTTGCTCACGCTCAGACTGCAAGCCATCAACTAGCAGGGCTAAGTCCACTTCATTGCCTTGGGTGCCAGACTTCTTGCTATCTTCGGTAATGGCGGCCAGTTGATCTTCAAAAATCATCTTGCTGTCATGCAGTAAACGGCCAATCAAGGTGCTTTTGCCATCGTCCACGCTGCCACAGGTAATAAAGCGTAATAGCTGCTTTTCTTCGTGTTGCTTCAGGTAGGCCTGAATGTCTTGTTCGATAAGGGGGGATGCGTGGCTCATTTCATTCCTTAGATACTAAAAGTATCCCTCCGTTTTCTTTTTCTCCATAGACCCAGCACTGTCATGGTCAATTACCCGGCCTTGGCGCTCTGATGTTTTGGTCAGTAGCATTTCCTGAATAATCTCAGGTAAGGTAGCTGCGCTTGACTCCACCGCCCCAGTTAGCGGGTAACAACCCAAGGTTCTAAAGCGGACCATTTTCATCTCTGGGGTTTCGCCCTCTTCCAGTGGCATGCGCTCGTCATCGACCATAATCAAGGTGCCGTCACGCTCAACCACAGGGCGCTCTTTGGCAAAGTACAGCCCTGGAATTTCAATGCCTTCCAAATAGATGTACTGCCAAATATCCAGCTCAGTCCAGTTCGACAATGGAAACACACGGATGCTTTCGCCTTTGTCGACTTTGCCGTTGTAGATATTCCAAAGCTCTGGGCGCTGGTTTTTCGGGTCCCAGCGGTGGTTCTTGTCACGAAACGAGTATACCCGCTCTTTCGCGCGCGATTTTTCTTCGTCGCGACGAGCACCACCAAAGGCGGCATCAAACTTGTATTTGTTTAAAGCTTGCTTGAGGGCTTGAGTTTTCATCACATCGGTGTGCTTAGCACTGCCGTGGGTGAACGGACCAACGCCCTGCTCTAGCCCTTCTGGGTTGGAATGCACCAACAGCTCAAAGTCATGCTTTTCAGCCATGCGATCACGAAAGGCGATCATCTCTTTGAACTTCCAGGTGGTGTCGACATGCATCAACGGGAACGGAATTTTGCCAGGGTAAAATGCCTTGCGGGCCAAATGAAGCAGCACCGATGAGTCTTTGCCCACCGAATACAGCATCACGGGGTTATCAAACTCTGCGACAACCTCACGAAGAATGTGAATAGCCTCACTTTCCAATGCTCTTAAGTGCGTAACTCTGCTTTGCTTCATCCAGTAAGACCTATTTATAAGCAAGAAAGCTCTGATAACAACCTACTCACAATAGCACTTCGTTCGTTTGCTAGCACCTTAGGGTGAGAAAATAATCCAGCCAGATTTTGCATTGTGCCCCCATACTCATTAGCAAAGTCAGAGTCCAGCCTAAAGCTTTGCAATATATTCGGTAAATCCTCTGGCTTTTTACCTGCTACGTTGATAAGTGAGTGAGAGCACGCTAGTTGTTCTAAAGCTTGCGTCGTCGATTGGTGTACCACGGGTACACTCAACATGGCATAGGCGTCAAACAGCTTCTCAGTTACATAAAACGGCTGATCAGTATTCTCAAGCGCGGAAGAAAACTTGGCCCGCTTGTCGAACGTGATGAGCTTATCTAAATGCCAATCGTCAAGCGTTTGCCGTTTCTGCTGTTGTTTACGCCAACCACCACCGCGGATATCTAATCTCGAATCTGGTAAGCGGTCCAACACAGCTTGGGTGGCAAGGCTTCTGTAACGACACAAACCTTGTATGTCATAGCCTTTCTCTGAGTCATTTTGAACTCGAACAACGACATCATAACGTTGTGCGGTTCGCTTCTCGGCCATTGCAGCAAAGGTCAGTTCTGCGCTTTGAAAGTGCTCAAGCAATTCACTGGGTGAATACTGTGAGTTGCGCTCAAAAGCAAAGGCATAGCGCTGTACGAACTTATCATCAGTGGTTAAAAAGTATGGTATCTTGTCGAACTGAAAAACCCCGCTAGTCGCGTGGTTGATATTGTAATAGGTAAGCCCTTGCACCACGCTCACCCCAAATGGTGTCCCAAAACGGCTCTTCAGAAACAACCACTAACTTTAAAGCCGGCTTACGAGCCTGCAACTTAGCTATGAATTCGTGGTGGGCGTCGAAGTCGCGGACCGAACCGGAAATTAATATATCGGCCTTGCCAGGGTCGTATACATAATCAAGGTGCTTAGTAAATAGTGGTACATAGGCCTGATACGCCATGGGGGTTCGGTTGGCGTAACGGCCAAACAGCATTACCTTAATTTTCATACAAATGCTCGCTAGCGAACTGGCTAGAATGTGCGTAGCCACTCCTAGCCATTTTGGTGCGCAACAACGCTTGTAAGCTGACTGGTAGACGGCGTATATAAAGCGTTAAGTAGCTTTTCGTATAAGGGCTGCGTATAACAACATCTTCGAACTTCTCGGGGGCAGCCAGCAGCCAATTAACCATGGTCACACCAACGGCTGAGGCATTTGGCAACTGCGCGCCCATCATCTCGAGCAAAATATCAGCGCCTTTAGGTTCAGCAATGCAGCCCGCCGTAGCTCGTGCATCGCTTGTTTTATTAAGCTCTAAGAAGCTGCAGTATTTGCTTGGTTTTTTCATCCATTAATCCTGCATCGCGGCGGCTCTCTACGTTTAAACGAACCACTGGCTCGGTATTTGAGCTACGCAAGTTAAACCGCCAATCGGTAAATTCCAAACTAATTCCGTCGGTGTGGTCCACTTCCAATGCGTCAGCTTCAAATGCATCAAGCACCCGTTTAATTGCTTCTGCTGGTTGAGCCAGCTTGCTATTGATTTCGCCTGACGACGGATAAGCCGCCATGCGTTGTTCTACCAATTGCTTAAGCGTTTGCCCTTTTACTGCAATCAGTTCAGCCACCAACAACCAAGGGATCATCCCACTGTCGCAATAGGCAAAGTCTTTAAAATAATGATGCGCACTCATCTCGCCGCCGTACACCGCGTCTTCTTTACGCATGCGCTCTTTAATAAAAGCGTGTCCGGTTTTCGACATAATCGGCACCCCACCTGCTTGTTCAACCAAATCGATGGTATTCCAGGTTAAGCGTGGGTCATGAATAATTTTCGCGCCCGCGTGTTTATGCAAAAACGCTTCGGCGAGCAGCCCAACAATGTAATACCCTTCAATAAAACCGCCGTCATGGTCAAACATAAAACAGCGGTCAAAATCGCCATCAAACGCAATGCCCATGTCAGCGCTGTGGGCTCGAACAGCCTCGATGGTGTCTTGACGGTTTTCAGGTAATAGTGGGTTTGGAATGCCATTTGGGAAATTGCCATTCGGCTCGTTATGCACCTTTACTAATTCAATCGGCACGTTCAGCGCTTTAAAACGCGCTTCAATGGCATCGACCACATGCCCAGCAGCGCCGTTGCCGCTGTTAATCACCAACTTCATCGGTTGCTTAAAATGGCTAAGGTCGACATAGCCCAGCAGGTGCTCAACATACTCATCTTGAATCGAAACCTTTTGGTAAGACCCGCGCTCTGCGACTGGCTCACCAAAGGCATTGGCTTCAGCCAATCGCTGCACGTCCCGTAGCCCAGTGTCCCCACTAATTGGCCGTGCACCTTCGCGCACCAGTTTCATACCGTTGTAGTCCATCGGGTTATGGCTGGCGGTTACTTCAATACCGCCACACACACCCAAGTGGAAGGTTGCGAAATAAATCTCCTCGGTGCCGGCAAGGCCAATGTCCAGCACATCCACGCCCGCGTCACGCAGGCCGTTAGCAAGTGCTAGCTTTAACTCTTCAGAGGTAAGCCTGACATCACCACTCACCACAATGGTTTTCGGCTGTAAAAATTCACCGTACGCGCGACCAATACGGTATGCAATATCCTCATTTAGCTCGGTACCGAGTTGGCCACGAATATCATAGGCCTTAAAGCAGGTTAATCTACTCAAGATTTAAACCCATCAGGATTTTTAGACTGCCAATTCCATGCGTCTCGACACATTTCATTGATATCCCGCGTAGCTTTCCAGCCAAGCTCCGTTTCAGATTTGTATGGATCTGCCCAGCAATTAGCTACGTCCCCTGCTCTTCGTTCCACAATTTCAAACGGAATTAGTCGGCCTGAAGCTTTTTCGAAAGCTGAAATAACTTCGAGAACACTGTATCCGCGACCAGTACCTAGGTTATAGACTTCAACGCCCTTGGATGACTTTTCGGTAAGCTTTTCAAGGGCCTTTACGTGCCCAAGTGCTAGGTCTTCGATATGTATATAGTCTCGCACTCCAGTGCCATCGGGTGTGTCATAGTCATTTCCAAAAACATTGACCTTATCGCGCTTGCCTACCGCCACCTGTGAAACAAACGGCATCAAGTTATTGGGTACCCCATTCGGGTCTTCACCGATCAAGCCGCTCGAGTGCGCACCTACTGGGTTAAAATAACGCAAGATAGAGATTGACCACTCAGGATCAGACGCACTTAGGTCTGTTAACACCTGTTCCATCATTAACTTGGTCTTACCGTATGGATTTGTCGGTGTTTGAAGCGGCGATGATTCATTTAAAGGCATGACATCGGAGTCACCATAAACGGTAGCAGAAGAGCTAAACACTAGGCTTTTTACACCCGCATTCTGCATCGCTTTACACAATGAGAGCGTTCCGCCCACATTGTTTTCATAGTATGTTAAAGGCTTCTCTGACGACTCTCCTACTGCTTTAAAAGCTGCAAAATGAATCACACAATCGAAATTAGTTTCAGTGAAAATTTTATCAAGTAACTCAGCATCTAAAATCGAACCCTCAGTGAAAGCTAGTTCTTTCTTTGCTAGCTCTTGCACTCGCTCTATGGCTTTAAAAGATGAGTTTGATAAATCGTCCAACACATGTACGTCATGCCCTTGTTCGAGCAGCGAGAGGACGGTGTGGCTACCGATAAAGCCGGCACCACCAGTTACTAACACTTTCATTTAAATCCCTTTGTTTAAAATTGAAACAGATTAACCTTGGTAATTAATTGAATGAAGATGGCGCGTAGCAGAGGCTCCGAAATAACTCCAGATACTAGTAAAAAAAGGCATCCAAACACCCGCTTTGTTCTTGGACAATCGACTTGTGATAAGTTTAGGCATCACTTCATCAATATTTTGTGTCGTCAATTCAAATCGGAGATCGCTATTAAGCTTATCCAAGGCTGCTTTTCGAAGTCGAGTAAGGCGGTCTGCATTCAGATTTAGCCGCTCAATGGACGCCTCTGCTTGAGCAATCAATTGATCGTACTCTGGCTTATCCTTTACTTCATTTGATACACTTAGCCGACCTGTGGCTCTCGAGCAATCAAATAATCGAGGGAATGCCGGTATTTTTAATGGGTTGAGGATAATGTCCGTAAGATCATCATTCTCTTTGTATGCGTCGCAACTTAAATCTGGTGCCGAAAACCGCTCAGCCGAATCGACTACCCCTCGAGCGCTACCTCCATGGCAACTTGCGAGTAAGTTACTCCATTCCAAATGAACACGTTTGCCGTCTAGTAACGCAGACTTTGGATGAAAATGTTCTACACGGCAATCCGACAACCCAATTCCGTAACCATCTTTTAAATCAATTTCACAATAGGCACAGAGCCCAGATTGGTCTCGAATTAACTGATTTAAAACTTCTGAATAGCAAGTACGCTCATTACGAAAATCATTCCAAGTTCCTTCAGGCTGATTTTGTTTAAACTCGAGTAGCTCTCTAGGTGCATCTCCCTTGCGTAGTTTCTTCATCCGTTAGAGCGCTCCCATTCTTTTACACGAATATCCATTTCTAGACGAACTAATTCTGGTTCAAAGCCAGCCCCCCAACGCTTAAGCTTTTGATGAAGCTCTTTGGCTTCCTTGGTATCCCATTGATTAGCGTCAACTAATTCTTGAAAGCGATG
>JAMCWV010000135.1 GCA_023481025.1 Gammaproteobacteria bacterium | reverse complement strand
GAGCAATGCGAGCACGGTGCTGGTTCGCTTGTGGCGTAACAAACGTGGAACCGAACGTCACTTGAATGACACCGCCGTTTTCAGCTAATGCTTTAATCATGTCGTCGTTCATGTTGCGTTGCCAACCTGGCGTAAAACGACGCGCAGATGAGTGAGTCGCAATAACAGGCACCTGAGTAATTTCAAGGACGTCATAAAATGCTTTATCAGAAATATGAGACACATCGACCATCATGCCAATGCGATTCATTTCGACAACGAGCTCTTTACCAAATGGGCTCAAGCCACCCCAGGTAGCACGGATATCATAAGACGAATCGGAGATATGGTTGTCTTCGGAGTGCGCCAGTGTGACGTAACGGACGCCGCGATCATAAAAATGCTGAAGTTTTGCAAAACTTCCTTCTATCGGCGCACCGTTTTCCATACCCATAGGCAAGGACATTAAGCCTTGCTCGAACTGCCCCAGTAGCTCGTCAACGCTATGCGGAATAGCGAATTTTTCCGGCGCGCGGTAAACCATAGCTTCCATGAAGTCAATTAAGTGGTTCGCAAGTGTATAGGCACCGTTATCTTCATAGCTAGAAGGAATATAAATTGCCATGAAGGGGGCGTTTAGACCGCCAGCGACTGCGCGCTCATAATCGAAGTCACCGCGTTGAGTTGCCTTGGTGACATCTTCCCAATCATTGATTAAGCGCCACGGTACATCGATATGGGTGTCAATAATCAAAGACTCTTGCGCAATCCGCAATGCTCGTTCACTGGCGGTTACCTCAGTTGCAGTAACATTCGCACTCAAGCCAAGCATTGCGGCTGTTAATGTCGCTAATGACAAGCGGGTTACTTTTTTCATGGTGCTCACTTCCGTTCTTATATTGTTATTCGAAATTAGCTCCGAGATTAACAAAGAACGGATTAGGGTGCGAGCTCATCCGCCGCTTTTTCAACCTGTTTGTTAACAACTTCGTCGCTCTCGTCCTGCTCAACTTGGGCAATTGCAGCAAACTCAACGCGGTTCTGTTCTAATTGTGCGGCCACAATTGCTGGAACACTGTCGCGAAGTTGTTTTGAAAACACTGCGTTTTCTTGCATAACCATCACATGTAACAACGCAGCGAGGTCGCCTTCGTTATTCGCATAGACAGTGGGCATCGCGGCTGTTGCACTTGCCAAACTGACCACACTAGCAATCAATAAAGTTTTCATGATGTCTTTCCTTTCTCTCGTAATTGAAGCGGTTGTTGCCAACTACGTGCCTTTTTAGGCTGGCTGACGAGATTAATTCAAGACCCATGCCAAATTTTATAATCATTTGAATTATAAGGATTAATCGCTATTTTTAGCGATCAAAAAAAGGCCCTGTGTTAGAGCCTTTTGTCGATTTGCCTAAAGTTTAGCGAAATTTACCAAGTACCTTCATTGGCCATAGACTGCCACGGCTCTTGTGGCGGTTGTGCACCACCGGCTTGCAATAATTCAATCGAAATCCCATCTGGAGAGCGCACAAAAGCCATGCGACCATCGCGCGGCGGCCGATTAATAGTCACGCCCATCGCTTGCAAATGAGCGCACTTGGCATAAATATCCGCCACTGAAAAAGCAAGGTGGCCAAAATTACGGCCGCCTGAATATTCTTCTGGGTCCCAATTATAGGTCAGTTCAATTTCCGCCTCAGGGCTTTCTGGTGCATTCAGAAATACGAGCGTAAATCGCCCTTCTGGTACTTCTTTACGACGCACTTCCTGTAACCCTAATCCTTCACAATAAAATTTCAGTGACTCATCGAGGTCCTGTACGCGAACCATGGTATGTAGATATTTCATTCGGCTACTTCTCCTCATTAACTGCTGCCGCTTCACTTTTCTCAGCGTAATCGGCAAAACGCTCGGCTTCATTCTGAATAATCTTTTGTGCCTCAAGTAACGGCGCAACTGACTCTGCGCGTGGTCCCTGCTCGCTCAGCGTGCGGCGCCATTGCCGTGCCCCTGGGCAATTATGATAGAGACCAATCATGTGGCGAGCGACATGCCAAAAGCGGCCACCATCGGCAATATGCGCTTCAATGTAGCTAATCATCGCGTCAATCACCGCTTCTTTACTAGGCGAGCTCAGCTGTCCGGCAAACAGGCGGTCGACGTCCGCTAAAATCCACGGATTGGCGTAAGCCGCACGGCCAATCATGACACCATCAACGTGTTGCAGATGTTCCTCTGCTTCAGCGAGCGTATTCACACCGCCATTTAAGTGAATCTCTAGCTCTGGATAATCCTGCTTGGCTTGATAAACACGCGCATAATTCAACGGTGGTATCTCGCGGTTTTCTTTCGGACTCAGGCCACTTAGCCAAGCCTTCCTAGCATGCAGAATGACCCGTGGACACCCCACTTCAACCAACGGGTCTAACATCGCTTGTAGAAATTCATAACTGTCGTATTCGTCGATCCCCAGTCGCGTTTTCACTGTCACCGGAATACTTGGTGCTGCGTCTTGCATGGCTTTCACGCAGGTGGCAACCAATTCAGGTTCAGCCATTAAGCAAGCACCAAAACGGCCATTTTGTACTCGGTCCGACGGGCAGCCAACATTGAGATTAATTTCATCGTAACCACGCTCGGCCGCAAGCCGTGCGCACTTTGCCAATTCAATTGGATCGCTACCACCAAGTTGCAAAGCAACAGGGTGTTCACTCTCATGGTAGGCAAGAAAATCCTGTTTACCATGGATAATCGCGCCGGTAGTCACCATCTCTGTATACAGCAACGCGGTTTGGCTAATCTGCCGATGAAAATAGCGGCAATGGCGATCAGTCCAATCCAGCATGGGGGCCACAGAAATCATTTAATACTCCTCAAAAGTGCTACAGTCGCTTCGAGTGTCTATTTTACGTGATTCAAAAGCTTGTTTACAGTTTCACTTTGAAGCACACTAGTTAAAGGCTAAAAAGTTAGTGCCTGAGCCAACAAGAATTGAGGTTTGAAGAAGCAATGATGCAAGCTGAAACGACTGAGCATTTAATCAAACGTGCTGAACTGATGTGCCAACGCCGAGGTGTCCGCATGACGCCTACGCGGCGCGAAGTTTTTGCCATTCTGACCAAGCAAGACGGGGCGATTGGAGCCTACGATTTATTAGAGCTCTTGAAAGCTGAAGTACCGAATGCAAAGCCGCCGACCATTTATCGTGCGCTTGAGTTTCTACAAACGCAAGGTTTTGTACACAAAGTCTCATCGGCGAACAGCTATGTTTTGTGCTCGCATTTTGAAAAACATCACCCTGTGCAAATGCTTATTTGTTCACTCTGCGGGAATGTGCAAGAAATCCACTCGAGTGGCATTCACCAAGAGTTTATTGCCCAAGCGGAAAAGCAAGGTTTTCAAGTCCAACATCAAATGGTTGAAGCCGTAGGTATTTGCGAGCAGTGCAACCACAGCTAAGTAAGCGCTCGCAAAGCAGCGTCAGCGTTCGAACCAAAACGTTAGCGTTCGCCCCTAAGCGTTAGCGCTCGCACCTAAGCGTTAGCGTTCACACCTAAGCGTTAGCGTTCACAATAATCCAATTGAACGCGTCGAGCGACGTTGCACAGCAATTCATACGGAATAGTTCCAACGGCTTCGGCAACTTTTTCCACCGCTAATCCAGCGCCCCATAACTCCGCCGTATCCCCAAGCTTGACGCTCAATTTTTGACCTAAGTTCACAGTCACCATGTCCATAGCCACACGACCAATTAACGGATAAATCACACCGTTAATTAATACCGGGGTACCGGTTGGCGCATGGCGCGGATAACCGTCGCCGTAACCAATTGCGACAATACCAATGTGAGTGTCTTCAGTCGCAGTCCACTGACCACCATAGCCAACCGACTCACCCGCTTTAATTTTGCGAATCGAAATAATACTCGCTCGTAAATTCATCACGGGTTTCAAATCATGATCGCCGCCCACCTGACCAGCAAATGGACTCACGCCATACAGCGCTAAGCCGGGTCGTACCCAATCGTATTGAGGCACTATTTGAGCCAACAATGCCGCGCTATTGGCGAACGAGGTCGCGCTTGGCGGTAATTGCGCTAATACATCAGCATAGACCTGGATTTGCTTTTTATTCTGTGGATGTTCCGGTTCGTCGGCACATGCGAAGTGGCTAATAATCACGGGATGGTCATGCACTTGCGGCAAATCAACGAGTTGTTGGTACGCACTCAGCATTTGGTCCGGCTCCAAGCCAAGCCGGTGCATGCCAGTATCTACTTTTAACCAGATTTTAAGCGGGTCACCGAGGTTCTCAACTTGGCTTAATTCTTTCATTTGCCGCAAATTGTGAATGACCGGCTGAATATTGCTGGCGGTTAAAATTGGAATTTGTGAGGCGTCGAAAAAGCCTTCAAGCAGCACAATTGGACGAGTGATACCCGCGTTACGAAGTTGCAATGCCTCATCAACGCGAGCGACACCAATCGCATCGATATCACTCAATGCTTGTGCTATCCGTTGCAGGCCATGACCATAAGCATTCGCTTTTAAAATGGCTAATATGCGTTTACCACCCGCTAACTTGCGGATGACTTTTAGATTGTGTTGCAAGGCTGCTAAGTCAATTGCAGCCCATGCCGGACGCATGAGATCAGCCATTCTTGTTACCCGTGTATGTTACGTCTTAATCGTTCTAATACTCATCGTCAATATCGGCGCCGGTGTAGTTATCGAAGCGCGAGTATTGACCGTGGAACATCAATTTAATCCGACCAATGGGTCCGTTCCGCTGTTTACCAAGAATAATCTCAGCTAGACCTTTATCGGACGAGTCAGGGTGATAAACCTCATCGCGATAAATAAACATAATCACGTCGGCATCCTGCTCAATCGAGCCGGACTCCCTTAAATCTGAGTTTACTGGACGCTTGTCAGAGCGCTGCTCAAGTGAGCGGTTCAGCTGCGAAAGCGCAACCACCGGGCACTTCAGTTCTTTCGCCAAAGCTTTTAGTGAACGTGAAATTTCAGCAATTTCTAGAGTTCGGTTCTCGGCCATACCCGGCACTGTCATTAACTGCAGGTAATCGACCATGATCATGCTGACGCCGCCGTGTTCACGCGCTATGCGACGTGCGCGAGAGCGAACTTCAGTCGGGGTTAGTCCAGAACTATCGTCAATATATAGTTTGCCCCGTTCTTTTAACACCGTCATCGCTGAGGTGAGTCGATGCCAGTCAGCGTCATCGAGTTGACCGGTTCGAACTTTTGTTTGATCAACTCGACTGAGAGACGCCAGCATCCGCATCATAATCTGCTCGGATGGCATCTCCAGACTAAAGACAACAACGGGTTTCTCTTCGTTCAGTGCCGCATGTTCAACTAGGTTCATCGCAAAGGTCGTTTTACCCATCGAAGGACGGGCCGCAACGATAATTAAATCAGACGGTTGTAAACCTGCGGTCTTTTTATCTAAGTCGGCAAAGCCAGACGACACACCAGTGACACCACTTAAATTGGCATGACGGCTTAAATACTCAATACGGTCGAGGGTTTTATCGAGAATATTAACGAGACCTTGTGGTCCCTCTTCACCCGTGTTCCGCTTCTCCGCAATTTGGAACACATGCTGCTCAGCAAAATCGAGGAGTTCTTTACTACTACGGCCTTGGGTATCGTAGCCTGCTTCCGCGATTTGGTTCGCCACACCGATCATTTCACGTATGAGAGCGCGCTCACGGACGATGTCTGCATAGGCAAGAATATTCGCTGAGCTCGGCGTGTTCTTCTGAATCTCCATCAGATACGCCGCACCACCGACCCGATCCAGCTCGTTAATAAGCTCTAAGCGCTCAGTTAACGTGACTAAGTCAATCGGCTTAGACTCTTCGCTTAGGCGCGCCATAGCAGCGAAAATCAGGCGATGTGAATGTAAGTAGAAATCGTCAGTAATCACCCGCTCAGCGACGTTATCCCATTGCTCATTATCGAGCATGAGACCACCAAGCACCGATTGTTCGGCGTCAATAGAGTGCGGAGGCGTTTTTAAGGCTGCTAGCTTTGCGTCTGTACTTTTATTCTTATCGTTAGCCACGAGGATCCATTTTCGCTGTCAGTGAAATCAGAAACTGATAATACACAGGAGACAAAAAAAAAGCAGCACCGAGGTGCTGCTTTTCGTGTAATAGACGTGTAAGTCCAGAATTACTCTGCTTCTACTTTCAGAGTAATTGCCGCTAAAACGTCAGCGTGTAATTGCAGTTCGATTTCGAATTCGCCAACTTCACGGATAGTGCCGTGAGGCATAAGAATTTCGCTCTTCTGCACTTCAACGCCTGCAGCAGAAACTGCATCAGCGATGTCGCGAGTACCAATTGAACCGAACAACTTACCTTCGTCACCAGCTTTAGAGCTGATTACGATAGCGTCCAGTGCATTGATTTTCTCAGCGCGGTCTTCAGCAACTTTCAGGTCAGCAGCTAATTTAGCTTCTAACTCTGCACGACGCTGTTCAAACATTTCTACGTTTGATTTGGTCGCTGGTACTGCTTTGCCCGATGGGAACAAGAAGTTACGTGCGTAACCTGACTTTACGGTAACCTGGTCACCCAGACCGCCCAAATTTGCAACTTTATCTAGAAGGATAATATTCATCGTTAAAGTCTCCCTTACTTGTGGCCATCAGTGTATGGCAGCAAGCTCAGGTAACGGGCACGCTTAATTGCGCGAGCCAGCTGACGCTGATACTTAGCTGAAGTACCGGTAATACGGCTTGGAACGAT
>JAMCWV010000162.1 GCA_023481025.1 Gammaproteobacteria bacterium | reverse complement strand
GGTCCTTTCGTAATAACGAATGCCGATGGTGTGAATTTTTACGTCGTGATTGGCGGCTAGCTGTATGGCTTGTTCGGCATTGATGACGCCGGTGTTGATCATGCCGTCGGTAAGCATCAAGACCACTTGATTGTCGCTCGGACGCTCTTCAAAGTACTTAATTGAAAGCCCTATTGCATCACCAAGCGCGGTGCGTTGGCCGGCAAGACCTATGGTGGCTTCCTCAGCCATGGTCGCGACTGTTTGTAAGTCGCTGGTAATGGGGACATAAACATACGCATGATCGGCATAAACAATTAGACCGATGCGATCGCCGCTACGCCGCCGAATAAAGTCGGCGAGAATTTTGTGCGCAGCTTCTAAACGTGAGGCTCGGCGTCCATTTAACGTCATGTCGTCCATTTCCATGCTGCCGGATAAATCCAGTGCGATCATAATTTCGCGCGCTTCCGGATTAATCGGGATTGGCTCGTCAAGCCAACGCGGTTGAGCAACCGTAGCCACAAGAGCAGTCCAGATGAGCAAGGGTAATAACCAACGCCCGCGCTTTGCTCGACGGGAAATTTTGTCAGGTAATACATATTGCTGTTGAGGCAGCCAAAGCGCGGCTGCTTGCGGTGTTTTCTTGGGTAGCAGCCAACGAACCAGCAAGGGCAATGGCAATAGGAGTAGAAACCACGGCGCAGCAAGGGTGAACATTAGCGCACCTCCCGGCCATGCAGGCGCGCAGCCCAACTAACCTGTATCCATCGCTTGGCGAGCGCCTGATAGCGTTCGGTCAACTGTTGATCAGGCGAGGCCACATAAAGTTGCGCTTGAATTTCAGTCAGATCGGCGGCGATGTTTTGCTGCATCGCTGTCGGCCAAGTTGATAGCCAAAAATCTGTCCACGCTTGGCCCTGCAGATGAGCGATCTGTTCGCGCTCCCATACGGCTAAGCAGGCGCGTCGGATTGCCGTGTGAACTTCGAGGAGACTGGTTGCTGTGCTAATTTCGGATTGCGCCAACTGCACACGTCGTTGCAGCTGTTGACGCTTGCGAATAAACTTGTACAGCGTCAACAGCATGATGACAATAAGGATCAACAGCACCCACCAACCCCAACTCAATGGCATAAATACAACCGGCTCGGTGACCTGAATGTCGTGCAGTTGATCAAGAGGAGATGCTGCTAAGGCGCTCAATTTTAATGCCATTACTGTGGCCTCCCGACAAACCATTGTTGCTGTACCGGTAGGGCCGCGGAAATCGCAATGTGGGCAATGCCACTGCGCCGCAGTTGTGTCGTTAAGTTGTGTTGACGCGCACTGGCTTGTTGTAACCAACGCCTATGGGTAGCAGCCTGACTTGCTGGCAGTTGGCTACGAGCGTTCTCACCCGTGCTCGATGGGCTGATAATGTCAATATCTTGGCGGAAGTTGGCCGGTAATTGTCGCTCAAGGGGATCAAAAACTTGTACCGCAGTGACATTGTGGTGGCGGCGAAGTCCGCGCATTAAAAGCAGCTCGTCGTCACCACATTGATAAAAGTCACTGATGAGTACTATGTCAGTACCCGGTCGGCAGATTTGTTGCAAACGTCGCAGTTGGCTGGCCAGATTCTGCGTAGGCTGTGCTGCGCTGATGGCTTGTGTTTGCAACGCCACCAGTTGTTTAAGAAGCAACAGGGCACCATGTTGGCGGCCTTGAGGTTTGATTTCATGGTGCTGACTATCGTTGTATATCAATCCGCCAATCCGGTCACCGCGTTGTACGGTGTGCCATGCCAGCCCGGCGGCTATATGCGCGGCTTGCACTGACTTTAACAACAAGGTAGAACCGAAATTCATACTTGTCCCGATGTCGACGCAAAGATAGACCGGTCGTTCTTTTTCCTCACGATACAGTTTGGTGTGGGTTTTACCGGTCCGTGCTGTGACTCGCCAATCAATCGCGCGAATATCATCACCCGCTTGATAATGGCGCACTTCGTCAAACTCCATGCCACGTCCACGCGTTTTACTCAGGCGCTGACCGCTTTGGACGGTGATACCTGCCCGACGAGGAACGGGCATACGTAACGGCTGTTGGCGATAAGCCAACAACTCGGTCAGATTTAATTCGCTGCCGTTGCTATGCGCATCTTGCAACCATTGTGCTGCGCTAGTAGATGTAAAAGCCGACGACTTCATAATTACGCTACAACTCTATTGGCGACTTCAATTAGGGCGCAGGGACCAGTTCAAGAATCCGATCAATGACTTGATCTGCACTGATTCCGTCTGCTTCGGCACCGTAACTTAAAATAATTCGATGGCGCAAGACATTGTGCAACAAGCTGGCAATGTCGTCTGGTGTGACAAAGTCGCGACCTGCTAACCAAGCTTTGGCACGAGCGCATCGGTCGAGAGCGATGGTTGCGCGTGGACTCGCACCAATCGCTAACCAACTGGCTAAGGTTTCGCAGTACGCTGCTGGTTGGCGAGAGGCCATAATCAAGGCAACAAGATACTCTTCAACTTCATTGGCCATGTGCAAGTCAATCAATGCCTTGCGTGCTTCGAAAATAGTGCTTTGTGACAGAGGCTCCGCCATGGTGACATGGCCCTGAATCGTTTCGCTGCGGGTCAACTGCAGAATTTTTTGTTCGGTGACCGCGTCAGGATAGTCTAAGCTTAGATGCAAGAGAAAACGGTCAAGCTGTGCTTCTGGTAGCGGATAGGTGCCTTCTTGTTCGAGCGGATTCTGGGTCGCCATGACGGTGTACAGCGCAGGTAGCTTGTAGGTGTTGCGACCCACGCTGATTTGTCGTTCTGACATGGCTTCTAGCAATGCAGACTGGACTTTTGCTGGCGCACGGTTAATTTCGTCAGCAAGAATCAAATTGTGAAAGAGTGGCCCTTGCTGAAACAGAAACTCACCCGTTTCCGGACGATAAATATCGGTACCGGTTAAATCTGCAGGTAATAGGTCGGGGGTGAACTGAATGCGTTGAAAGTCGCCTTCGATACCGCTGGCCAATGCCTGTACGGCACGGGTTTTGGCTAAGCCAGGAGGCCCTTCCACCAAGAGATGGCCATCCGCCAGAATTGCAATCAAAAGATGTTCAGTCAGACTGGGTTGGCCGAGCACTTGACTGTCGAGATAGGCGTGTAACTGGTGAAAAGCGTTGACTGCGCTCATAGCTTCCTCTTCATTTATGGCGTTCGAATTGCACATCTTACGGCTATGGTTTTAATTTTCTACAATTGTGTATAGAATCGAAAGATAAATTGTGGTCTGACCACTAATACAACAGGGGTAATTTATGTCAGCTTCAAAACCGTCTGTCTCAGGACAGCGCTTGCTCACGGCTAAGGGCGACCGCATTGCGATTGTCGCCGGCTTACGTACGCCGTTTGCTAAGCAAGCCACTTACTTTCACGGTGTACCAGCAGTCGATATGGGATCGATGGTGGTACAGGAACTCATTCAGCGTACCAATTTAGACCCAGCATTGGTAGAACAATTAGTCTTTGGTCAGGTTGTACAAATGCCAGAAGCGCCGAATATCGCGCGGGAAATCGTTTTGGCGACCAGTTTACCAGTCACGTGTGATGCTTTCAGCGTCAGCCGTGCCTGTGCGACCAGTTTCCAGTCAGCGGTGAGTGCTGCCGAAGCTATGGCTGCGGGCACCATTAGCGTTGCGATTGCCGGCGGCGCTGACTCGTCGTCAGTGTTACCGATTGGTGTTTCGAAGAAATTAGCTCGTGCTTTGGTCGACTTGAATAAAGCCCGAAGCCTCGGCCAACGCCTCAGTATTTTGAAGCGCTTAGGCTTGAAAGATTTAATGCCAGTGCCGCCTGCAGTGGCAGAGTACTCGACCGGTTTGAGCATGGGGCAGACGGCTGAACAAATGGCTAAGAGTCATGGTATTAGCCGGGAAGACCAAGACAAACTAGCCCATCGCTCGCATCAGCTCGCCCACGAGGCTTGGGAAGCCGGAAAATTAACCGACGAAGTGATGACGGCACATGTACCGCCATACAAGGACTTTATGAGTCGCGATAACAATATTCGCGCGAACTCCGACTTAGCCGGCTACGCGAAGTTGCGTCCGGTTTTTGATAGAAAACACGGCACGGTCACCGCGGCAAACTCAACGCCGCTCACCGATGGTGCATCAGCGGTGCTGATGATGACTGAAAGTCGCGCCAAAGAGCTCGGCTATACGCCATTAGGTTACATTCGTAGTTATGCGTTCAGTGCCATCGATGTCTGGGAAGATATGCTGATGGGACCGTCGTATGCGACTCCAATTGCATTAGATCGCGCGGGCATGACGCTGAATGATCTGACCCTGATTGATATGCATGAGGCTTTCGCTGCACAAACTTTAGCCAACGTAAAAGCCTTCGCCAGTCAGAAATTCGCCGCCGAGAAACTCGGTCGCAGCAGCGCGATTGGTGAAATTGACGAAGCGAAGTTTAATGTTATGGGTAGTTCACTTGCTTATGGTCACCCGTTTGCTGCAACCGGCGCTCGGATGATGACTCAGGCCTTGAATGAATTACATCGTCGCGGTGGTGGTACCGCGTTAACGACCGCGTGTGCAGCAGGTGGTTTGGGTGCAGCAGTAATCTTGGAGACAGAATAATGGCTAATGCAGAGACGAAAAGCGCCTTCCAACTAGACATTCGTGACAACGGCATTGGTGTGATCACCATCGACGTGCCGGGCGAAAGTATGAATACGCTAAAGGCAACGTTCGCCGATGAAGTTGCGGATTTGATGGCGCGGATTGAACGCGAGAGTGGCTTGAAAGGCTTGGTCTTTATCAGTGGCAAGCCAAGTTCGTTTGTCGCGGGTGCCGATATTCGCATGATTAACGAGTGTGAAACTGCAGCGGATGCAGAGAGCTTGGCGCGGCAAGGACAAGCTTTATTTGATCGTTTAGAAGCGATGAAAATTCCGGTTATTGCGGCGATTAATGGCCCAGCTTTAGGTGGTGGATTAGAACTTGCTTTAGCCTGTCATGCGCGTGTGGTCAGTGATTCGCCAAAAACTGTGTTGGGTGTGCCGGAAGTTCAGCTTGGTTTATTGCCTGGCTCGGGTGGTACTCAGCGCTTACCACGTTTGGTCGGGGTGCAGAATGCGCTGACCTTGATGCTAACTGGCAAGCAATTACGACCGAAACAAGCGTTGAAGATGGGCTTGGTGGATGAAATTGTGCCGCAAAGTATCTTGCTTGAAGCGGCTATAGAATTTGCGCTGAAAGGCAAGCCGAAAAAGAAGAAGCCGCAACTGAACTTAGTGGGTAAAGTTTTAGAAGGCCCAATGAGCTCTGTGCTGTATAAGAAGGCGCGTGAACAAGCGCAGAAGAAGGCGCTTGGTAATTATCCAGCGATCGACAAGATTATCGATACGGTCATGCACGGCATGAGCAAAGGCATGCAGGCTGGTTTAGAGTACGAAGCCAAACAATTCGGCGAACTGGCGATGACTGAGGTGTCTTATCAGTTGCGCAATATCTTCTTTGCTACAACTGAAATTAAGAAAGAAACCGGTGCCGATGGCGTGCAACCGGAGAAAGTAAAGAAAGCGGGTGTACTTGGCGGCGGCCTGATGGGCGGAGGTATTGCTCATGTCAGTATCAACAAAGCCAAAGTGCCGGTGCGCTTGAAAGATATTAATCAAGAAGGCATCAAGAATGCTTTAGCCTATCATCACAAGTTATTGCAGCCGAAAGTTAAGCGCAAAATCATGCGCCAGTCACAACTTCAACAAGAATTGTTGATGTTGACGGGTACGGTGGACTATTCCGGCTTTAAAGACACGGATATCGTGGTTGAAGCCGTGTTTGAAGATCTTAGCTTGAAGCAGCAGATGGTGGCAGACATCGAAATGAACGCTGCTAAACATACGATCTTCGCGACCAATACGTCGTCGTTACCGATTACCAAAATTGCCGCCAAAGCCGAACGCCCGGAACAGGTGATTGGCCTGCATTACTTTTCGCCGGTGGAGAAAATGCCATTAGCGGAAATTATTACCCATGCAGGAACGTCGCAGCAGACCATTGCAACGACCGTTGAATTCGCCAAGCGCCAAGGAAAGACTCCAATTGTTGTGCGTGACGGTGCTGGTTTTTACGTCAATCGTATTCTTGCGCCGTACATGAACGAAGCGGCACGACTATTGCTGGCTGGAGAGCCGATCGAAGTGCTCGACAAAACCTTGGTTAAATTTGGCTTCCCAGTCGGGCCGATCACGTTATTAGATGAAGTGGGTATTGACGTTGCAGGTAAGGTCGCGCCGATTCTTGCGGATGAATTGGGTGACCGTTTCAAAGCGCCAGATGCCTTCAGTAAATTGCTCGATGACGGCCGCAAAGGTCGCAAGAGCAACAAAGGTTTTTATCTCTATGGCAGCAAGAAAAAAGGCAAAGAAGTCGACAGTTCGGTCTACCGTTTATTCGGTATCACACCTGCGGCCAAGCTTGATAAAGACGTCATGATCGAGCGTTGCGTGCTGCCGATGTTGAACGAAGCAGCTTGGTGTTTGCAGGAAGAAATTATCCGTTCGCCACGTGACGGTGATATCGGTGCAATCTTTGGCATTGGTTTCCCGCCATTCCGTGGCGGTCCGTTCCGTTACATGGACAGTCTCGGTGTGAAGCATGTCGTTGAGCGCTTGCAGCATTATGCGGAGACCGAAGGCGAACGTTTCCAACCTTGCCAATTGTTGCTTGATATGGCGGCCGCGGGTGACTCCTTCTATACAAAATAATTGATTTATCTTTAAGCTAAAACCCGCGCATTGCGCGGGTTTTTTGTTGGTGTCTCTGGAAATATATGCTATA
>JAMCWV010000118.1:5390-6918 GCA_023481025.1 Gammaproteobacteria bacterium | reverse complement strand
AGCTCTTAAGCTAGGGCTTCACTTGGCGGACTTCGCTGATGACTTCGCCTTCGGCGAAGCGGGTGCGTAACTCGTCGCCAGGTTTGAAGGCGCTGGCGTTACGGATGATGTCGCCGTTGGCGTTGACAGTAATGCTGTAGCCGCGTTTAAGGGTGTGTAAGGGGCTGACTATGTCTAGGGCTTGCTGTGCTGCTTGTTGACGGCTGAGCGCTTGATTGAGGCGCTGTGTGATAGCTCGCACGCCTTGATTGTAGAGCTGCTCAGTACGCTGACGCAGTGCGGGTAATGCGTGACCGGGTTGGGCACGTTGGAGACGGTGTTGGAGTTGCTGCAGTTGTTGCTGCTGTTGGCGCAGACGACGCACCATTGCTTGCTCCGCACGTTGTTGCCAGTCATCGAGCTGCTGCGCACGCATTTGCAAACGCTGTTGCGGGCTTAATGGCTGCAGTCGTTGGCGCAAGTGCAATAACTGCGTGCGCTGACGCTGCAAGATTTGCTGCATCGCGCGCGTTGCGTGCTGTTCGGTTTGTTGCAGTTGTCGAACAAGCTGTTGTTGATCTTGGCTGACCAGCTCAGCTGCAGCGCTCGGTGTGGCGGCGCGCATATCAGCGACGAAATCGCAGATACTAAAGTCGACCTCGTGACCAACCGCACTAATGGTTGGTAAAGGACATGCGGCAAGGTCGCGAGCCAACGCTTCGTCGTTAAAACACCATAAGTCCTCTAACGAAGGCCCCCCACGGGTGAGCAAAAGTACGTCAACTTCATTGCGGCGAATGGCCGTGGCAAGCGCGTGACGCAACTGTGCAGGGGCTTCTGCACCTTGCACTTGCGCGGGGTAAATAATGACGTCGAGGCTGGGATCACGGCGCTTCAAAACACTGAGAACATCTTTAATGGCGGCACCGGTGGGCGAGGTAATCACACCGAGCGTGCGCACTTGTTTAGGTAACGGCTTTTTGCGCTCAAGTGCGAACAGCCCCTCTTGTTGGAGCTTTTGCTTGAGAGCTTCAAACTGTTGCTGCAATAAGCCCGCACCGGCAGGCTCAAGGTGTTCGACGATGAGTTGGTAGTCACCGCGTGGCTCATACAGGCTTAAACGAGCGCGCACGAGCACTTGCAGGCCGTGCATGTTTTGTGAATTGGGTCGACCATTCACGGCAAGTCGCACGCGCTGGTTGTTGCCTCGGAACATGGCGCAGCGAACTTGTGCTTGCTCGTCTTTCAATGTGAAGTACCAGTGCCCAGAAGAAGGCGCGGAGAAATTGGAAATTTCGCCGACTAACCAAATACTGCCAAAGTGTGACTCTAGCAGTCGACGGACTTCGCTGTTCAGACGCGAAACGGTAAATATATTGTGCTTTTCGTCATCGTGACCCTGTTCAGAGGCAAAAGGGTCGTCGAATGAATGCATGGTCATATAAGGCCCAACGTTGTTGTCAGCGAGCTCGACATCGAGAAAATGAATTTTTTAGTTTACTGCAGAGCACGATCTGAGTAAAATACCGCCGCAACATTAATCCACCAC
>JAMCWV010000118.1:0-5332 GCA_023481025.1 Gammaproteobacteria bacterium | reverse complement strand
AGCAAACCTAAATACCCGTTTAACGCGTACGATTAGCTTAAATATTCCACTGGTTTCCGCAGCAATGGACACCGTGACTGAAGCCGATCTAGCCATTGCGTTAGCGCAAGAAGGTGGAATTGGTTTCGTTCATAAAAACATGAGCATTAGCGAACAAGCTGCACATGTCCGCAAAGTGAAGAAATTCGAAAGTGGTATTGTTGCTGATCCAGTGACAGTGACTTCAAAAACGACCATTAAACAAGTGAAAGCTTTAGCCCAAGAGCATGGCTTCCATGGTTTCCCTGTGGTTGATGACGGCCGTTTAGTCGGTATCGTTACCGGCCGTGACACGCGGTTTGAAGAAGCCAACAACAAAACCGTTGCCGACGTGATGACGCCAGAAGATCGCTTAGTCACCGTGAAAGAAGGCACCGATAGCAAAACAATCCTGAACTTAATGCACAAGCATCGCATTGAGAAAATCTTGATCGTGAACGACGCGCATGAAATGCGTGGCATGATCACGTTGAAAGACTTCGAAAAAGCCGCCAACAAACCGAATGCCTGTAAAGATGACCAAGGTCGTTTGCGCGTTGGTGCAGCGGTTGGCGTTGGCGCTGGCACGGAAGAACGTATCGCCGCCTTGGTTGACGCGGGTGTTGACGTGATTCTGATTGATACGTCGCACGGTCACTCTGAAGGTGTCCTTGAGCGCGTTCGCCAAACTCGCAAACAATATCCGGACCTCAACATTATTGGTGGTAACGTTGCCACTGCAGCTGGCGCGAAAGCCCTGGCAGACGCAGGTGTCGATGCTGTGAAAGTCGGCATTGGTCCTGGTTCAATTTGTACCACCCGTATTGTCACCGGCTGTGGTGTGCCACAAATCACTGCTATTTCTAACGCTGTTGCTGGTTTAGAAGGCTTAGACATTCCAGTTATCGCGGACGGTGGTATTCGTTTCTCGGGTGACATCGCGAAAGCAATCGTTGCCGGCGCAAGCTGTGTGATGGTAGGCAGCATGTTAGCGGGTACTGAAGAGTCACCGGGTGAAGTGGAGTTGTATCAAGGCCGCTACTACAAATCATACCGTGGCATGGGCTCGATTGGCGCGATGAACCAAAGCCATGGTTCTTCTGACCGCTACTTCCAAAGCTCAAATCAGGCGGAGAAATTGGTACCTGAAGGAATTGAAGGTCGAGTTGCCTATAAAGGTCCAATTGCCAACATTATCCATCAGCAAATGGGCGGACTGCGCTCAGCGATGGGTTTAACTGGCTCTGCGGATATTGAAACACTGCGCACAAAACCTGAATTTGTCCGCGTGACTTCAGCAGGCATGGGTGAGTCACACGTTCACGATGTGCAGATTACGAAAGAAGCGCCAAACTATCGTATGGGCTAACGCCCGGCGTATGGGCTAACGCCTAGCAACAGGGGCTAACGCTCCGGCACATGGGCTAACGCCTAGCAACAGGGGCTAACGCTCCGGCACATGGGCTAACGCCGCAGGCAATAGGCGGCGTTAGCGCAACAAAATTGAACGACGTTTTTAATTTGCTAAACGAACTGGAAAACACATGACACAAGATATTCACCAGCATCGAATTCTGATTCTTGATTTTGGTTCTCAGTACACGCAACTGATTGCCCGTCGTATTCGTGAAATCGGCGTTTACTGCGAATTATGGGCATGGGATGTCGATGCCAGTGATATCAAAGCGTTTAACCCAGACGGGATTATCTTGTCGGGCGGCCCAGAGAGTGTCACCGAAGCAGGTTCGCCACGCGCACCAGAGTATGTCTTTGAAGCCGGCGTACCAGTTTTTGGTGTCTGTTATGGCATGCAAACCATGGCGGCGCAGCTAGGTGGCGCGGTGCAAGGCTCTAACTTGCGTGAGTTTGGCTATGCACGTGTCGAGCAAATTGCGGACTGTAAACTGTTTAAAAACATTGAAGACGGTATTAGCGATGACGGCTTGCCATTACTCGATGTATGGATGAGTCACGGCGACAAAGTGAGTGATATTCCACAAGGTTTTATTACCGTTGCACGCACAGAAACCTGCCCGCATGCAGCGATGGCCAATGAAGAGAAGAAATTCTATGGTGTTCAGTTCCACCCAGAAGTAACGCACACCCGCCAAGGTTTGCGCATGCTTGAGCACTTCGTAATTGATATCTGTAAATGTGAAAAGCTGTGGACACCAGGTGCAATTATCGAAGATGCAATTCAACGCATTCGTGAGCAAGTCGGCACGGGCAAAGTTATGCTTGGCTTGTCGGGTGGTGTCGACTCGTCAGTCACTGCAATGTTGCTGCACCGTGCGATTGGCGATCAACTGACCTGTGTGTTCGTCGATAACGGTTTATTGCGTTTGAACGAAGCCGACCAAGTCATGGAAATGTTTGGTGATCACTTCGGCTTAAATATCATTCGGGTCGACGCCGTTGACCGTTTTATGGATGCGCTCGCAGGCATCGACGAACCAGAAGCGAAACGTAAGACCATTGGCCGTGCGTTTATTGAAGTGTTCGACGAAGAAGCGCACAAGTTAACTGAAGTGGACTGGTTAGCGCAGGGCACTATCTACCCTGACGTCATTGAGTCGGCAGGTTCAAAAACCGGTAAAGCGCACGTGATTAAATCGCACCACAACGTGGGCGGTTTACCACCAGAAATGCGCATGAAACTCGTTGAGCCGCTGCGTGAGTTATTTAAAGACGAAGTGCGTAAAATTGGTTTGGAACTTGGCTTGCCATACGACATGTTATTCCGTCACCCGTTCCCAGGACCAGGCCTTGGTGTTCGAGTGCTTGGCGAAGTGAAAAAAGAGTACTGCGACATCCTACGTCGCGCTGATGCGATTTTCATTGAAGAGCTGCACAAAGCCGATTTGTATCATAAAGTAAGCCAAGCGTTTGTGGTGTTTTTACCCGTACGCTCGGTCGGCGTCATGGGTGATGCGCGTAAGTACGACTGGGTTGTATCGCTACGTGCAGTCGAAACCATCGATTTTATGACCGCACATTGGGCGCACTTACCATATGATTTGCTTGGCCGCGTGTCGAATCGTATTATCAATGAGATTGATGGTATCTCTCGTGTTGTTTACGATGTATCGGGTAAGCCACCAGCAACGATCGAATGGGAATAAGCAATATAATATTGTCGTGAATTGTGACTCATGCGATGCTGCTATAAACCGTGCGTGCTCGGTATGCTCTGAATTTGCGTGAGTCACAATAATAACAACAAGGAACGACGACAATGTCCTCAGAATTAGGCTGGTTAAGTCTATTACCCTCATTGCTTGCGATTGTTTTTGCTATTCTTACCCGCCGTGTGATTCTTGCCTTACTCGGCGGTGTCGTTCTTGCCTATCTTATCTTATTCATGCCATCGGCCGTTTCTGGCCTATATGCTGCAGTGGCCGGCCTTGGTGAAACCTTAATAAAACCTTCGAATCAGCTTATCTGGGGCTTCACACTCGCCATTGGTGCTTTGTTTGGTGTACTCGAGCGTGCCGGCACGTTTAAGCATTTTGTGGCAGCGTTGGAGCGCAAGCAAATTGTGCCGAACCGACGTCGCGCCCGTATGTTTACTTGGATGCTTGGGGTGGTCGTTTTTATCGAATCGAATGTGTCGATTATGACTGCCGGCACCACCTCGCGTCCGGTGTATGACAAGCTGGGCGTCAGTCGCCAAAAATTGGCGTATATCATCGACTCGACCTGTGCGCCGGTGTGTATTCTCATTCCACTGAATGCTTGGGGTGCGTTTAACTTAGGCTTGATTGGCAATCAGGGGGTCGAAGATCCGCTGATGACCTTTGTGTACTCGCTAGGGCTGAACTTTTACGCGATTATCGCCTTGCTTATGGCACTTTTTGTGGCGTGGACTGGCTGGGCCTTCGGCCCGATGAAAGCCTTTGAAGCAGCCGCACAAGAGCGAGCGCGAAAGGCAGAATTGAATGCTCGAGTTGAGCAAATTGAAGCAGGTCAAAGTGAATTTCCAATTAACCGCGGTGCGGTTGCAACCGTTATCATTAGTTTAGTCACCATGGTGCTGATGGTTCCGGTAATGCTTTGGTACACCGGCGATGGCTCGATTGTTCGCGGCAGCGGTATGCAGAGCGTATTTGTTGCGATAGTGACGGCATTAGTTATTGCAGTGATTGGTAGTATCTTGACGCTGAAAGCTCCCATTATGCTGATTATCGACAGCATGGCGCGAGGCGCATGGAAAATCCTGCCGTTGGCAGTGATTTTATGGCTCGCGATAGCACTTGGCGATGTAACACGGGCGATGGGATCCGGCGAGTACTTAGCCGGGATTCTGAATGAAACCTTGCCGATGTGGACCTTGCCGGCTCTGATTTTCTTATTATCGGCACTAACGGCGTTTGCGATTGGCTCTAGCTGGGGCACATTTGCAATTATGCTGCCGTTAGCTATTCCGTTGGCGATGACGCTCGGTCTGCCGATTCCGTTGTTTATTGCCGCTGCTTTGGCCGGTGGGATTTTTGGTGATCACTCGTCACCCATTAGCGACACAACCATTATTGCGTCACTGGCGTCAGGCTCTGATCATATTGATCATGTGCGCACGCAGTTGCCCTATGCATTACTCGCGGCACTATTTGCAACCATCGGCTACCTAGTTGCTGGTTGGCTGGTCGCGATTTAGCAATCGGATTTGAATGAGGACAATAAGTGGCCATGAGTGAATTAGATTGACACGTTATACCTCTGTATATAAGTTGAGCAGGTTTTAAAATTAAAGAACTCATTAGGAAGTTATAAAAATTCTCGTCACCCGAGAGATTAAAGGAAAGGAAAATCTTGTGCATATTCGCCCCTACCAAGTAGTCCAAGGCTTTACCCGTTTCATTATTTTGATCTCAATATCGGTCGTAGCTGCATGTGGTGGTAGTCCTTTAGAAGAAGATGAAATAAATGAGAAAAATCAACTTGTAAATCCTGACTGGCTAGTAAATGCAAATGTTCAACTCAATTTTGTTGAAGATTCCTATGATTTAGATTGGAAGGCGTTTGGCTTTTACTCTAGTACTAAAGAGGCGAGCGCACTTACATTTGAATATGGCCCAACTCCGACACTCGATAGCGACATCCCGGTTCAATGGAATTTAACATGGATCAATGGATTTGATGGCGCAGGTTATGCGACGCCATTTATCCTATACAAAGTGAGTGGCTTAGTGATCCGTACCACTAAAAGTGGACACTTTGCTAAGCACTATTTTTTAATTCAAAGTTCTCTGGGCTGAGATAGCCAATAGCACTATGCCTTCTTGTCTTGTTGTAATCAACTTCGATGTACTCAAAG
>JAMCWV010000101.1 GCA_023481025.1 Gammaproteobacteria bacterium | reverse complement strand
TGAGGATGGATTACTGGCACAACCCTGGCGTATTTTCACCACACATCTGGTTCACTTGAATCTCCAGCATCTGCTGTTTAACCTCGCCGCACTGCTGTTACTCGCCGTCATTTTTCGCCAACAATTGCAAGGTCGCCTACTCGTCAACGTCATGGTCATCAGTGCCCTATTTGCGACGATCGTGCCAGTTGCTGTGAGCCAGGAATATCTTTTCGTTGGATTATCCGGCGTCTTGCATGGCATCGCCGTTTACGCTGGGGTTCTGCTCACCAAACAAGGGAATAAGTTTGGTTTTGTGGTGCTCGCTGCAGTGGTCGTCAAGCTTGTGTTTGATATGACCATTAATAGCGGTTATCAAGACTGGCTGGGTGCTGAAGTCGCCCACCTAACTCATCTTGGCGGCGCAATCGGTGGAGCTTTAGCAGTTCCCGGCCTACGCCGTAAACCAATTGATTTTATCAAGAAGTAAAAAATAGGGCAGCTTGAAGCTGCCCTATTTTAGTCATACCTTTGTGCCGATTACTTCAAATTATCTTCAAATAATTTATAGATACGACGATATTGATCAAGCCAACTTGAAGGCTGCACAAAACCGTGCGGTTCTACAGGGAAGATTGCCGTCTCAAAGTTCTCTTTCTCCAACTCAATCAAGCGCTGCACTAAACGCACCGAGTCTTGGAAAAACACATTGTCATCAACCATTGGCGCGCTGATTAACAATGCATCTTCCAGCCCTTCGGCAAAGTAAATGGGTGAACTACGACGATAAGCAATCATATCGTCTTGCGGTAAATTCAAGATGTTTGACGTGTAGCCGGTATTGTAATGGGCCCAATCCGTCACTGGACGCAATGCAGCACCTGCTTTAAATAAGCCTGGTTCATTAAACAATGACATAAAGGTCAAGAAACCGCCGTAAGAGCCACCGTAAGTGCCCACGCGCTCGACATCAACATTGCGGTGCTCACCCAACCATTTAACTACATCGACTAAATCTTCTACTTCCGGCCAACCCATCTGACGATAAACAGCGGTACGCCAATCACGACCATAGCCCGCTGAGCCACGGAAATCGAGATCAAGCACCACATAGCCTTGTTCGGTTAGCTTGCTATGGAACATAAACTCACGGAAGTAGTTTGACCAACCTGCATGAGCATTCTGCAAATAACCGGCACCGTGAATAAAGACCACGGCTGGGTACTGTTCAGCGCGCTCAGCATCAAAATCCGCAGGGACATAGACCCGACTATAAATTGGGTCTTCCACATGGCTCGACGGAACCGGTACGATCTCAGGTAATGGCCATGGTTTGGCGACAAACTCTGCGGAGACAGTTTCGGTTAAACGCATTGCCGCGACATTTGGCTGGGCGTCTTGCACATAAATCTCAGGAGGCTGATGAACACTTGAGTGGGTTAGCAACAAACGTTCTTCGTTAGGGCTAAGCTGATACGAAGTCATGCCGCCAAGATCAGTTAACTGCTCAACGTCACCACCGCTAACCGGTACGCGATAAATCTCAAAGATGCCGGGATGGGGCTTATTCGCTTGGAAATAAAAGGTATCGCCTGCTGCATTCAGAGTCACTTGATCGACCAAATAGCGGCCAGACGTAAGCTGACTGACACGATTATTGTCGAGGTTCTTCACGTACAAGTGGGAATAGTTACTCTCTTCCGACAAATACCACAAGGCATTCTGATTCGGTAGCCAATTAAACGCGTTAAAATCACGATTGATCCAAGCTTCATCGTGCAAACGATGTTGACTGACTAATTGACCTTCTGCAAAGTCAACCGTTGCGATCCAGCGATCTTTGTTGTCCCATGCGCGAAGCATGATGGCGACCGCAGAACCGTCGGCTTTCCAATTAATATTGCCTTGTTGGGCAGACCAACGTGCCATCACTTCGATAGCGCGCGGCTTGGTCTCGCTGACGTAAGTTTTGCCTTCAGCAGCGTAGTTCTCTTCGCGTACCGACTTCAATACATCTTCATCAAAACCCGGTAAAGTGTCATAGGTCAGCTCGGTTTTTTCACCGCTGGCAATATCGATTAAATATAAAGTGTGGTTAACCGGCTTGGCATCCGCCACTCGACGACGCACATCTTGATTCTCGATACGGCCGCTTTCAGTCACGTAACGCGGCATTAAATCACCGTCACCACGCCAATTTTGCGGTTGTGTTACCGCTACCAACGCACGATCAGCAGTGGGCGACAAACTGACTTCCGCAACTTGCACGCCACGTCCTAGATAAATCGGTGCTGGAGCAACCGCAGCATTAGCCGCCACCAAAGCGCGTTGATCTTGAAACCGCTCTTCACGAATACGGCGCTGAACTTGGTTATAGACGATTAAATCAACTTCTTCTTGCGCCAAAATATCCTTTGGCTCGTCCAACGCTTTCGGTTCGTCTTGGGTTTGCAACGATAACACCAGCTCGGTGTATCCCGTATTCAAGTTCATCGCATAAAAGTCATTACCAGTGCGGAAGCTGAGGCGACCGTCTGCTAAGAACTGCAAATCTGTCTTATTTTGAGTGTCTCGAGTGAGTTGACGGACATCGCCATTGGCGTTATCAAGAAGAAAAATATTGCGCTCAAATACATACGCACGCAGGCTGCGATCGGCATTATGCACCGCATTACGATACGCGTGAGCATGCAATTCGGCCAGGGCGACTTGTTCACCGTTACCGCCAGCGGTTAATCCGCGCTGATACAGATCGCGCTGTGGACTGCCTTCACGTTTGCGATTAAACAGGACACTGCGACCGTCCCAAGACCAATAGGCTTGCTCTGGGAAACGACCTAACCAGTCTGGATCCGCCATAATTTGTGTCATTTCAAAATGACCATCAGAGGCTTGCGGACCAAGGCCAACTGGCACTGTGTTTGGCGTTAATGCTTCGGTGGTATACCAGGCGGCATCAGCGGCTTGTTGCCCTGCGCCACTACTCGCACAGGCAGCAGCAAAAAATGCTGCGCTCATTGCAACTGCAAGTTGTCTTTTCATTATCGTTTCCTTGTTTACAAAGCCTGTTACAGGATTCGGTGTTCGGTTATTCCGTAGAATAGAAACACTTTATTAAAGCAAAAACGCCCAGCAATGATAAGTCATGCTGGGCGATTCTTAGGTAATGTTCACATTATTTGCGTTAAGTGTTGGCATCTGACTGCTGTTCTGGCGCTGCCGCATGGAACGCGGGCAATGCTTGGAGGTTTTCAACCACACGCAGCAAGGTCGGGTAAGCTGTCAAGTCGACTTTAAAACGTTGTGCATTGTAGACCTGAGGCATCAAGCATATATCAGCCAAAGTAACGGTGTCACCGACACAATAAGTACCTGCGGTGCTAAGTAACCGCTTCTCAAACGCGGCGAACGTCCGTGTGACCCAAAGTTGAATCCATTCACTCTTCGCACTTTCCGGTAAACCAAAGGTTTCCGTCAGCGCTTGTAAGACTCGCAAATTGGTCACTGGTTGCAAATCCGCCGCCATATCCAATGCAAGCGTCCGAACTAGCGCTGCTTGCACGGGATCGCTCGGAATGAGTTTGGGTTCCGGAAAGCGCGCATCTAAGTACTCAATAATTGCCAAGGATTGATTGAGTTTAAGTGGCTGTTCCGCCACCGCATCAAATATTTCCAAGGTCGGTACTAATTGAGCCGGGTTCAACGCTTGATACGCGACCGATTTTTGTTCGCCACCATCGCGAAGCAAATGCACCGGCACATACTCGTAAGCAATTCTCTTCAGGGCCAAGGCAAGGCGAACTCGATAGCTCGCCGACGAACGCCAGTAGCCATAGAGTTTAGGCGTCACGCCTTCGGCCCCTTGTACTCAACGACCTGTTGGTCAATTGCGCCGAAAATGCTGTGGCCTTCGGCATCGAGCATTTCAATTCGAATCGTGTCACCAAATTTCATAAATGAGGTATTTGGTTTACCATCACGAATGGTTTCAATCATGCGTACTTCGGCAATACAGCTATAGCCCACACCGCCTTCACTTACGGCACTACCATGGTCCGTGCCCTGCTTATTCGACACGGTGCCAGAGCCGATAATCGTGCCGGCACACAGTGGACGCGTCATTGCTGCATGTTGGATCAAGCGATCGAAGTTGAAGGTCATGTCTTCACCAGCATTCGGAAAGCCAAAAAGCTCACCGTTATAGGTCGAACGCAGTGGCAAATGAACTTTACCTTCTTGCCAAGCATCGCCCAGCTCGTCCGGTGTCACCGCTACCGGCGAGAAAACTGAACTCGGTTTGGAATTGTAGAAGCCAAACCCTTTCGCTAACTCATTTGGAATTAAGCCACGCAACGAGACATCGTTGACCAACATAAGTAAACGCACGTATGGACGCGCATCGGCTGCTTCGGTGCCCATTGGCACGTCACCGGTAACGACCGCCACTTCACCTTCAAAGTCGATACCCCAACTTTCAGAGCCTAATGGAATGTTTTCACGTGGGCCTATAAATGCGTCCGACCCACCCTGATACATTAATGGATCTTCCCAGAAGCTTGGCGGCATTTCGGCGCCGCGCGCCTTGCGGACTAACTCAACATGATTCACATAAGCACTGCCATCAGCCCAGTGATAAGCACGTGGTAACGGGCTAGCACAGGCGGCTTCATCGAAGGCAAACTCATCTTCCAAGGCACCTTGGTTGAGCGCACTATAAACTTGATTCAAACGCGGCTCGAGTTGTTCCCAATTATCTAAGGCAGACTGTAACGTCCGCGCAATTTCCGGAACAGCAATCGCGCGCGTTAAATCGCGGCTAACGATGACGAGCTTGCCATCGCGGCTGCCATCACGATAAGTCGCTAACTTCATTATTTTCTCTCCTGCCAGCTGTAGACGTAGTCTGGATTCTCCACCGCATTTGCGGCTTCGCCAACTTCCAACGCATCACGCGTATCTAACATCACAGCGACTTCGTCAGTGAATTTCTTCTTATATTCCTGCCCAGCTTTAAACGCCTTCGGATGGGGTCCATGGGTAAAGCCGGCTGGGTGGAACGTGACCATACCACGATCGATGTTATCACGGCTAAAGAAGTCACCCGCGTGATAAAACAACACTTCATCGTAGTCGTCATTGTTGTGGTAGAACGGCACTTTCAGCGCACCCGGGTCGCTTTCAATCGGACGTGGTACGAAGGTACAGACCACAAACCGATCGGCCACAAAAGTCGTATGCGCTGACGGTGGTAAATGATAACGATGGCTCATCAATGGCCGAAAATCGCGCCAATTCACGCGCACTGGCGATAAATCACCGTGCCAGCCAACAGCATCCAATGGGTTATATGGGAAAGTAATCACCGACACTTGGCCATGACGTTTCACTTCGACTTGCCACTCGTCTTCGCTGTATTGAGCCTTAAACGCTTCATCAATCTCTGGGACATCTAAACATGCAGGGTCAAAAATCGCGTGATTGCCCACCAAGCCTTTCTCAGGCAATTGATAAGAGCTATTGGTGGCTTCAATCATCACCAATTGCATTGCTGCTGTCGGTTCAATCCGCCAGTTCGTTGAACGCGGAATCACCACGTAATCACCATCACGCAAGGTTAAATGGCCATAGTCGCAAAATAACTCACCAGCGCCTTCATGCACGAACAACAAATCGTCACCGTCGGCATTGCGCGCAAGCTTTTTCATTGGCTCATTCAGGTGCCAGATGCGGAATTTACAGTGTGCATTGAACAATAAGTTTTCGGCAATCCAAGGCGAAGCTGAGTCCACACCCGTCAGTTTATTGAAGTCAAAGCAACGCGGACGCAACGGTCCTTCCCAGTTGCTCCAACCGGTTGGTACATGAGTGTGATGGAAATGAGTGGCTGGGCCGAAGAAACCACTTCGGCCGGCTTCACGCTCGTAGATCGCCTCTTCCGGGAAGTCAGCATGGGCTTGGCGCGACGCCGTACCCACCTGCTTCGGAAACGAGATCCATTTACGCATCAGATAATACTCCACGACGAATTTGATCTTCCTCGATCGACTCAAATAAGGCCTTGAAGTTACCTTCGCCAAAGCCTTCGTTACCTTTGCGGCTGATGATCTCAAAGAACACCGGGCCGATAACTGTTTTGGTGAAAATCTGTAACAAAATGCCATCTTTCATTGGTGCGCCGTCAATCAAAATGCGTAAATCACGCAAGTCATCGACGTTTTCAGAATGGCCTTCAACGCGCTCATCGATTTTGTCGTAATACGTGTCTGGCGTTGACATGAATTCCATACCCCGTTCACGCAACGTCCGCACCGTTTGGTAAATGTTATCCGTCGATAATGCGATATGCTGGATACCTTCACCGTTGTAATCTTTCAAGTATTCTTCAATTTGTGATTTATCGTCATGTGACTCATTAATTGGAATCCGAATCTTGCCACAAGGTGACGTCATCGCCCGGCTAACCAAGCCTGTTAGCTTGCCTTCGATGTCGAAATAACGAATCTCACGGAAATTACCAATACGCTCGTAGAAACCAGCCCATAAGTCCATGTTGCCACGGAAGACGTTATGCGTGAGGTGATCCACATAGTCCATGCCCACTTGGAAGCTGTTCATGCTCTCTTCCCAGTTGTCATAGAAACGGAAGTCAACATCATAGATCGATTGTTTGCCATAGCGGTCAACGAAATATAACGCACTCTCACCGATACCGTAAATCGCTGGAATGTTCAGCTCCATCGCGCCAACATCTGCTTTAAACTCTTTCGCACCATTTGCCATCGCATGTGCCATCGCGTGGTTTGCATCTTTCACACGAAACGCCATACCGCAGACACTCGGGCCGTGCTCGCGCGCGAACGCTTCAGCGTGAGAGGACGGCTGACCATTGACGATAAAGTTGATGTCATTTTGTTTGTATAACCACACGTCTTTACGACGGTGTTTAGCGACTTCAGTAAAACCTAACTGCACGAAGAGTTGTTTCAGAGCATCAATGCCCTTTTGGTCTGCTGCGGTATATTCAACAAATTCAA
>JAMCWV010000161.1 GCA_023481025.1 Gammaproteobacteria bacterium | reverse complement strand
TCCATTTAAGCCAGAGCCGTGCGAGCCCGTTCGCTATGTTTGGTTAAAGTCCAACGGCACCTTACCTGATGACCAGCGCGTTCATCAGTATTTATTAGCCTATGCATCAGACTTCAACTTCTTACCAACATCGATGCAGCCCCACGGTAAAACTTTTGCTGACCCGAAAATTCAAATGGCGACAATTGACCACGCTATGTGGTTTCACCGTCCGTTTCGGATGGATGATTGGTTACTTTACGCGATTGACAGCCCGACAGCTCAAGGTGCTCGTGGCTTAGTTCGGGGACAGATATTCAATCGTGATGGTGTTCTTGTTGCTTCCACAATGCAAGAAGGTTTAATTCGCGAAAGAGCTTGATCAATAACAAGAAAAGTTCTCAATACTGTGCCAGACTAAGCGTTAACGATTAGCCTGGCATTTTTTTATGAACGACAAAAACGCTCCAGCCAATATTGTATTCAGTGCTCGCGGACTGACCAAAACCTATCAAATGGGTGACGTTGAAATTCATGCATTACGTGGTGTTGATCTCGATTTGCACGCGGGTGAACTGGTGGTTTTACTTGGTGCATCAGGTTCCGGTAAATCCACGCTGCTCAACATTCTCGGTGGACTTGATGCGGCCAGTAGCGGCGATGTGCGTTACCAGTCAACTCGTCTGACCGGTATCTCTGACCGCGAGCTAACTCGTTTTCGGCGCCAGCACGTCGGCTTTGTCTTTCAATTTTACAATCTCATTCCGAGTTTAACTGCCCGTGAAAATGTCGCGATCGTCACTGAAATAGCCGACAACCCGATGACACCAGAAGAGGCACTTGAACGCGTCGGATTAGCGGCACGCATGGACCACTTCCCGGCGCAGCTCTCTGGCGGTGAACAACAACGTGTGGCGATTGCTCGTGCTATTGCCAAACGCCCTGCGGTGCTCATGTGCGATGAGCCGACCGGTGCCCTCGATTCAAAAACCGGGGTGCGAGTTCTCGAAGTTATTCAAGACATTAATCAAGAGCTTGGTACGACAACCGCCGTCATTACTCACAACGAAGTGATCGGCGATATGGCCGATAGGGTCATTCGTTTGTCCGATGGTCGAGTCGCTTCCATTCACCACAATCAACAACGTAAGTCGCCTCAGGAGCTATCGTGGTAGGCTCAGCACTGCACCGCAAACTCTGGCGCGAATGCCGACAAATGGCCGGGCAACTGTTTGCTATTGCGCTCGTCATTGCTGCTGGTGTGATGGTGCTGGTCATCAGTGTCAGTACTCGGCAGTCGATCTTATTGTCACAACAACAGTTTTACCAGCAAAACCACTTCGCTGATATTTTCGCTGAGGTCACCCGAGCGCCAAATGACCTCTTGCCGTCGATTGCTGCATTGCCCGGCGTTAACATTATTGAATCACGCATTCGCGCCGGCGCTCGCTTTCAACTGGAGCAGTTTCCCGAGCCCATCCAAGGCGAAATTTTATCATTACCGGACTACGCTACGGAATTACTCAACCGGTTACATTATCTAGCGGGCGGCCCTCCAATACCCGGCGCTGGTCACGAAATCGTGGTCAGTGCGCCCTTTGCCGAAGCACATAACCTCAATGTTGGCGATACCATAACGGCCATCCTCAATGGCCGTATGCAGCCACTGATGATCAGTGGTTTGGCGTTATCTCCGGAGTTTATTTATCAACTCGGACCTGGCTCCATCATGCCTGATTATGAGCGCTTTGGCGTGTTTTGGATGAGCCGCCAAGCGTTAGCTGCTGCATTTGATATGGATGGTGCATTCAACAGCCTTGCGCTCTCACTGCAAGCACATGCCGATCACCAACAGATTATTGCCGAACTCGATCATCGACTCGGCCGCTATGGTAGCCGAGGTGCTTATACCCGTGATGAGCACTTGTCCCATCGTTTTATTAGTGAAGAACTCGCTCAATTGCGTGTGATGGCGATTGTGTTACCCACAATCTTTATTGGTGTTGCCGCGTTCCTGTTGAATGTCTTATTAACCCGCATCATCCAAACACAGAAGCAGTCGATCGCGCTCTTGAAAGCGTTTGGCTACGGTCGCTGGCATATTATTACCCACTACCTACAAATGACCGCGCTAATTTTGTTGGCCGGCTTGATCGCCGGTGTATTGCTGGGCGTGCTAGTTGCTGAACCACTCGCGCAACTCTATGCAGTTTATTTTCGCTTCCCCGAATTTCGTTTCGCGTTACAACTCGAGTCCTTGGTCATTGCCATTCTGTTCACCGCCCTCGCTGGCGTTATAGCAACGTTCCGCGCAGCCTCGAACGCTGCGAAAATGGCGCCAGCAGAAGCCATGCGACCACCAAGCCCCGCCCGTTATCATCGCACTTTGCTCGATCATCCGCGCATTGTAAATTGGTGGCAACAACCCACTCGCATTATGCTGCGCAATCTCCGTCGGCATCCATTTCGTTCCATCATTTCCGTGTTCGGCATTGCCCTTAGCGGCGGTTTACTCTTGCTCGGTAGCTATCAGTTCAATGCCATTGATCACATGCTCGTCCAGCAATATCGGCATCATCACTTAATGGATCTCGAGCTGACATTCGCCGAGCCACGGCCACAGCGCAGTTTGTCGACCCTGAGGGCAATTCCCGGTGTCACCTATGTCGAAGGTTTCCGGCAAGTTCCCGTATCGCTGCAGCATAACCGCAAATCATGGCGACTCTTATTACTTGGGCTACCAGAATCAAGCGAACTGCGCAGAATCAGTCAGTACCCTGAGCAACTGCCAGCCGATGGTGTAGCGATTTCCGAATACCTCGCTACCGATCTTGAGCTCAAAGCCGGTGATAGGATTGAATTAACCCTACTCGAAGGACGGCAGCAAGCATTTAGCTTAGCCATTGTGCAAATTGTCGATGAGCCTATGGGACTGGGTCTCTATATGCATAAGGACGCGTTAAATCGACTTTTGCTCGAACAAGACACATTGTCCGGTGCGTGGGTCTTGTACGATGAAAGCCAAGCTGAACAGGTGTTTGCTGCCCTGCATCAGCTTCCTTATATCGCTTCGATTGGGCAAATTAGCCGTGCCGAAGCAGATATTCGTTTTTATATCGATAGCACCATGCTCGGTATTATGACCGTGATGTTTCTTTTAGCTGGGTCGATGACCTTTGCCGTGATCTACAATAATGCGCGGATTATGTTTGCGGAGCGGCAACGTGAGCTCGCATCATTACGGGTACTTGGTTTCCACAAAATCGAGGTGGCCAAAATTCTATTAGGTGAATTGGGCTTGCTCGTGGCACTTGCCATTCCGTTGGGCTGGGCGATTGGCGTGTCCTTCGCTTGGTTACTCACCCAAGCCCTGAGCATGGATTTATTTCGCATTCCATTTGTACTAAGTAGCCAAAGTTTTGCCCTAAGTGCATTGGGTGTCTGTCTCGCAGCTGCGTTCTCGATGTTGTTGATGCTGCGAAAAATTTGGCGCCTCGATATGATTCAAGCGCTCAAAACCGAATAAGACGTTGATTTGAGGATTAATTATGACTGCAAAAAATAACAACCAGCACAAACGGCCCGTCGCTTTGGCAGCGGTTATTTTGTTGGTCATTTTACTCTTCAGCTGGATGCTGAGACCGAAGGCAGAGCAGGTCCAAATAGCTACCGTATCGTTCGGACATTTTGCCGAAACGATTCGCGAAGAAGGACGCACGCATTTACACGACACCTACAATGTCGCAGTTCCAATCCACGGTTTTCTCCAGCGCGTCACCATCAACGCCGGCGACACGGTTGTTGCAGGTCAGCCTCTATTTCATATTGAGCCTTTGCCTACACCTGCACTTGATGCGCGAAGTCGTGAACAAGCTCGAGAAGCCATGGTTGCCGCGCGCGCTCGCGTCGAGGCCGCACAGGCCGAACTAGAAAATCGCCAAGCTGATGTTCGCTACGCGGAAAATGAATTAAATCGCTTCCGTCAACTCGCTGAGGAAGGTGCGGTTTCGGTCACTGAGCTCGATCGTGCACAAATTCAATTGCTGCGCGCCCAAGCGAGCGAGCGTTCCGCGCGAGCGAGTCTTGGCGCCAGTCAAGCTGAGCTCGAAAACGCACGCTTAGTGCTGGCCATTACCGAAGGAACGCGCAGCAGTACCGTAACTGATGCATTGGCTATTCCCTCGCCCATTGACGGCGTTGTCTTACGCCGCTTTCGTTGCTGTGAAGGGGTCGTTAGCGCTGGCGAAGCCATTGTCGAACTGGGCGACCTCAGCGATCTTGAAGTGCGCATCGATCTCTTGTCGCAAGACGCGGTGCGAGTGCAACCCGGCATGCGTGTCGATATTCATCGCTGGGGTGGCGCCGATACGCTAAAAGCCCGCATTCGTCTCGTCGACCCTGCCGGTTTCACCAAAGTATCCGCGTTAGGTATTGATGAGCAACGCGTGTCTGCCTTTGCCACACTTGAGTCGCCACCCGAACAGTGGCAACGCTTGGGCGAAGGCTTCCGCGTCGAAGCCGAGATTGTCATTTGGGAAGATGCCGCAACCACGTTTGTGCCGATTAGCGCTCTGTTCCGTATCAATGACCGCTGGCATGTATTCACCGTCGTTGACGGACGCGCTCGACTCATAGCCGTTGAAATCGGTCGGCGTAGCGGCATCGCTCAACAAATTCTGCGTGGCGTGGAAGGCGGCATGCAGATTGTTAATCATCCGCCCGCCAGTCTCCAAGACGGCGACCGTGTTCGACCGTTGTGAGTTTGGACCATGCTAGGAAACTTGCTAAGCTGTTGGTACACAACAATGAGGAGCTATTATTGTGCCTAATCTTCCGGGCAGGATTGCAACCTTCACGCTCGCTGCACGCGATGCGGACACCGACACTTGGGCGATACTTACTGCGTCTAATTATTTGGCTGTGGGCGCGCTCGTTCCTTGGATTGACTGCAAGGCCGGCTTAGTTGTATCGCAATCCTTTGCCAATCCAGATGCTGCAGGCGCTGCACTTGAAGCGATGCGCCAAGGACAAACACCAACGCAAGCATTGGAGGTGTTTTTAAGTGGCGATACGATTGCCCGCAAACGTCAAGTTGCTTTAATGGATCTTTCCGGAGAAGCGACCATTTATAATGGTCCTGAGTGCACCGACGAAGTCGAAAGTGTGCAAGGAAATGACTTTCTAGTTCTCGGAAACATGCTCAAAGCCGGAACCTGCGAACAGGTTGCAGAAACCTACAGCGCTAGTCGACGTGCCGGTTATGAAATGGGTGATGCCATGCTCAAAGCGATGATCGCTGGCCAACAAGCAGGTGGCGACAAGCGCGGTAAACTTGCCGCAGCATTACTGATGAAACGTCCCGCTGCTGGCTATTTAGGCAGCTCTGACACCTTAGTCGACTTACGGGTCGACGCGCACCCTCGCCCACTATTGCAACTACGTGACTTGTACAGCTTATTCAAACTATACAATCCGCACCAATTCGACTTACACATGGTTGCACTTGATGACCTCGAAAACCATCAATTACAATTGCTCTTTGCCATTCTTAGACAGCTCAACAAAAACGAAGTCACCGTGGACATTAATGACACGGCAACCATTAAAAACATACTCGCTGAACACAATCTGAGTGCTAATTTTGACCATGATAATCAGCGTGTCAGTCAAATGTTAATCAATGAAGGCCATGCCCTGATGAGGCTATTAACTTCACCGCTTTGAGAATGTCCCGGAGCGTTTCTTGGCGGCACGGCGCTGTCGCCGATTCAATTTCCCGTTTTCAAAATCCTGCCAATTCTCAACAATGAACTGGTCTTTTTCACGAACAAAACGCGTTCGCATTGCTGGCAGAGAATCAGGAGAGAGCGCTTCAGGAATTTCGTAACACTTCATTTCATAAAAATGCGACTGAATATCCGGAACTTCACCGCGCGCAATAATATAGAGCTCACAAAAATCACCAGCCTTAGTATCCAATAGAAACTTTCGCTCCGGTGTATTGACTTGTATTTTGCCGCCTTCCTGAATTGCGACAGAGACACCCTCATTGCGCGGCATACCCATCGGGTTACCTTTAGTTTTGACGCGAAAGCGACTCGGTACATAGTTATAAGGTAAAGGATAAAAGGCATCACCATTGAGCGGGATTTCAAACGTATTCATCGGATACAGCTTATCTGAAGCATTCTCTCGACATTTTTCATAGGTTCGCAGAAATGCGGAAAATTGCAGATTAATCAGACGTAAAGACGATGAAATATAGAAGTGAACATTAATGAACTGATCGCCATTTTCTTCAAATGTGTTGCAGCAGCTACGGAAGACAATGTTATCGCGCTTCAGGACAAAAAACTTGTAGACCACGATACCTAAGAATATTGCCGGCGACAATAACGATAACGTCGCCAAAAAGGCACGAATATTTTGATACATAAAGCGATCCGGAAGCGTCCATGTCGGCTCCTTTCCAAACAGCTCGGTGTAAAGATAATAAAAATAATTGACGAACTCGGCCGGTTGCCGCGTAATGACAATTAACGCCATGGCCAGCACGAGCGCGATCGCTGCATTGATACCGACGTAAACAATGGTCAGCTGCAGAATAGACTTACTTGCGATATATTGACGAATCTTAAAGTTTTTACGCGGATGCATCGGTTTTTTTCTAAATAGTTTCATGGCTGTTTTAATTGTTCTAGATGCGAATAGCCCTTAACCCTAACGGATTTTCTTACTATGCGCCAATTTAGTCGCGTTTATTTGTCGAGTCTCGTCTTAGCCCTAACCCTGTCAGGAGTTACATTCGCCGAAGTCAGCGAGGACGCCAGCGAAAATCCAGAACTGCCGACGATCTCTGCAGACGATGCGCTCACTCGATTTTGGGAACTCACCTCCGAAGCAAAGCGCGGCACGTTCCGGGTCAATACGTTCGAACCTAATTTTATTTTACCCTTGCATTACACGTCATCGGTCAACAATGCGCCCGTCAGTCCCACACTGGGGCCGACGGAGCCGAATGACACCTATAAAAACAATGAAATTAAGTTGCA
>JAMCWV010000224.1 GCA_023481025.1 Gammaproteobacteria bacterium | reverse complement strand
GTATTTTAAAGCATTGCAACAAGCGCATCCTGAACAAGTAAAACTGGTACCTTACGGTGAAACATGGCAAGGCCGCCCCCTGTTTTATGCGGTGATTGGTAGCCGTGACCATATCGCTCGTTTGGATGAAATTGAAGCCGGTATGCGCCGTTTAGCCGATCCTCGCCAAACCAACGAACGTCAGGCTCGCCAGCTGATGAATGATCTACCGGCTAGTGTTTGGATTGCCAGCAGTGTCCACGGCAATGAAATTTCTCCTGCCGAAGCGGCAATGGTTACCGCCTATCATCTATTAGCTGCGCGTGACGAGCGAACGCAAAATATCATGCGCAATACTTTGGTGTATCTCGATCCATTACAAAACCCGGATGGCCGTGGCCGATTTGTTAGCCGCTATTATGCAACGATTGGGCTTGAACCATCTACAGATCGCATCTCTGCCGAACATAACGAACCGTGGCCAAACGGACGCACCAATCATTATCTTTTCGATATGAACCGTGATTGGATTGCCTTAACGCAGCCGGAAACTCGTGGACGCATTGCCGCGCTGTTACAAACATTCCCACTAATTTTTGTCGACTCGCATGAAATGGGCGGTGATTTACCTTACTACTTTACGCCTGAAGCGCATCCGTTTAACCCCTTTATTACCGGTGAACAACGCGAAGGCTTAAATTGGGTCGGCGAAAACAATGCAGACTGGTTCGATCAATTTGGCTATGACTACTTTACCCGAGAAATTTTTGACGCCTTCTACCCCGGCTACGGTGCCAGCTGGCCGCTTTATCACGGCAGTCTCTCGATGACCTACGAAATGGGTTCGGCGCGGGGGCATCACTTCCGCACGCATGAAGGTGAAATATTAACCTATGCCGATGGTGTTCAGCAGAACTTCGTCGCTTTTATGGCGACAATCGAAACTGCATCGCAGCGCCGCCAAGAACTGCTTTCACGCTTCTACGATTACCGCAAGAGTGGCATTGATCAAGGGAGTCGCGGTGAAGTCCGCAGCTACATTTTCCCCAATCAGCGTGATCACGCCGGCAATCGGAAATTAATGGCACTGTTGGCTGAGCAAGGTATTGAAGTTAAACAAGCACAAAGCGACTTCCGCGCCTGTAATGGTCGTTATTCATCAGGCGCCTTCGTGATCGAAGCAGCACAACCATCATACCATCTAATCCGTACCCTGCTTGACGTCCATGTGCCGATGGACGAAGACTTTATCGCTGAACAAGAGCGTTTACGGGCAAATAATCTACCTGACCAGATTTACGACGTTACGGCATGGTCATTGCCGTTATTATTTAACCTCGATATGGACATTTGTGGGCAAGTGCCGCGGGTCGACACCATCGCTGTGAGTAGCGAGCGAATCCAGCCTGGACGCGTCAATAACCCCGACGCTGCTTTTGGATTTGCAGTTGCGTGGGGCGACATGAACAGTGGACGTCTACTCACCGCCGCTTTGCGTGAAGGGCTATTGATCCGCAGCGCCGACCGTGGTTTTAAACACGCCAATGGTACGGACTATCCAGCAGGAAGTTTGATTATTCCACGTGCAGGTAACCCGGAAAATCTCAGTGCGATTCTCGGCGAACTTGCGCTAGCCAGCGGTGCCCAGATTGACGGACTTGAGCGCAGTTGGATGCAAGACGGTCCGAACGTCGGTTCCGCCAATGTCCAACGCATGTTTGCGCCGAACATTGCCCTAGCCTGGGACACACCGACGAATGTACTGAGCGCCGGCAGCACCCGCTTTATTATTGAACGTGAATTTAATTATCCGGTCACCGCGATTCGTCCTGATCGCTTGGCTTGGTCAGACTTAAGCAACTATAACGTACTTATTCTGCCGGCCACTGCAGGCGGCAGTTATGAACAAGCACTTGGCGAACGCGGTCGTGAAAATCTGCGTAATTGGATTCAACGCGGTGGCGTATTAATTACTCTCGGTAACGCCACACGCTTTGCCATTTCAGGCGAGCAACCGCTGTTAAACAGTGCTTTAGAGAAAAAGGCACAGGTTGACAATATTGCTGAAAAACCATCCGGAAGCCGTGTTGCTGGTAATCTTATCCATGACCACGATGACCACTTACGTTACCTCCGGGATCCAGATGCAGGCCCAGATTGGGTATCCGGTGTGATTGCCCGCGCCAACGTCGATCAGGAGCATTGGCTAACTGCTGGCGTCCATGAACAATTGCACGCTATGTTTATTGGCAGTGATATTTACACGCCACTGCGCATTACCGATGGCCGCAACGTGGTGAATTATGCAGGTAAAGACAATGTCCTCGCTAGCGGCTTTATGTGGCCAGAAAACCATGAGCAGATTGCTCACAAACCGCTGGTTATGGTGCAACCGCATGGCCGCGGTATGGTCATTAGCTTCACCCAGGAGCCAAATTTCCGTGCCTACCTGGAAGGTCAGCATGTCTTGCTGATGAACTCAATCTTCCGCGCCGCCGCCCATGCTCGGCCGTTACGATAGGAGAATGACATGCGATTGAAAACCACGTACAGCCTATTGCCTTGGTTAAGTGCCGCTGCCGTCTTAAGTTGCACCGTAGCCGCTGTTGAACAGCCCGGTTTGAGTGCTGCCGATTACTACAAATTAGTGAACGTTAATGACGTTCAAATCACCCCAGATGGACGTACGCTAGTCTTTGTTAAAACGACCGTCGCAGATGACAAGCGTAGTCGCCATAATAGTCTTTGGATGAGCCGCGACGGTGCTGAGCCAGTGCAATTGAGTCGCAGTCAAAGCGACTTCGCACCACAATTTAGTCCCGACGGCCAAACACTCGTCTTCCGCTCGGGTCGAGACAATGGCACCGCGCTGTATCAATTATCAATGCACGGTGGTGAAGCGCAGGAATTGTTGCGTCTCGAGCAAGGCAGCATCCAAAGCGTACAATGGCGTCCTGATGGCGAGGAATTACTGTTGTCAATCTCGCTGGATCCTACTGTCACTGATCCATTAACCAAAGCTGAAAAGAAAGAGAAACCGGACGTCACTGTTATTACCGATGCGGTTTACAAACGCCAAGGCGGTTATCTCAACGAGAATCGTAGTGGTCTGTGGACGTATAGTTTTGCTGAGCAAAAGCTCACGTCCATGACCGGCGACTCACAGTGGCACGAAGGAAGCGCGAGCTACTCGCCGAATGGTGCGTGTATTGCGTTTTCCAGCAACCGGCATCAACTCGCCCGCGAAGGCTATTTCTCATCGTCAATTTTCGTCCGTTGTGGTGACCAAGAAACCGAGCTAGCGAGTCCTCAAGGACATGCTTCAAATCCGGTTTGGACTGGTAATAACAGCATCGCGTATGTCTATCGCGAGAGTAATTATGCCGCGCCAGCATTACATCTCTATGATTTGCGCAATGATAGTTTTCGCACCCTTGCTGACCGTATGGATCACAGCCCGAGTGGTTTACAAGCGGCCCTTGGCTCCTTATGGTTTACCGCAGATGACCGCGGCAGTCGTCCCCTCTTTCGAGTTGATTTAGATGTCGGTGGCTATAGCCAAGTCGCTGGCGAGGGTTATTCTTTAAGTGACGTGGTATTCGCTGAGAACGGAGCAGTTGCATTTATCGCCCATAATGAGGTGACACCACCGCAAGTCATGCGAGCGCACTCAATCGCCAGCTTACGCGATCGTGAAACGGCTGTAATTGCGCAGTTTAATCGGGATTATATGACCGCAACTGCCTTGCAACGATATCAAGTATTCACGACAGAAAATGAACGCGGTGATCGCTTGGATGTTTTCTTCCTGCCACCTCTGAACCGCCAAGAAGGCGAATCCTATCCGGTCGTCCTGAACATTAAAGGTGGTCCGGGCGGAATGTGGGGACATCAATGGTTCCCTGAGATGCAACTTCTCAGCGCGCGTGGCTATGCGGTCGTTTTTGTAAATTACCGCGGAAGCTCAGGCTACGGCCACGATCATGCCAGTCAAGTTCGCCTTGATTATGGTGGCGCCGATTATCGCGACAATATCTTTGCCCTCGACGCCGCGCTTGACCGTTTCAATTGGCTTGATCCCGAGCGCCAATATATCACCGGTGGCAGCCACGGCGGCTTTTTAACCAACTGGGCCACCACGCAAACCGAGCGTTTTCGTGCAGCAGTGACCCAACGTAGCGTTAGCAACTGGATTTCTGAAGCCGGAACGCAAGCATTCCCGCCGTTATCCATGATGGAAGAGTTTGGCGGGACAATTTGGCAGAATTTCGACTATTATTGGGGGCGTTCGCCTCTAAAATATGCAGATCGCGTAAAAACACCGACTTTAATCATTCATAGTAATCACGATCACATTACGCCGATTGGCCAAGGTGAGGAATGGTTCTATGCCTTAAAAGCGAATGACGTGCCGGTTGAACTGGTCGTCTATGACCGCGAAGGCCATGGATTAAGTCGTGGCGGCCGACCGATCAATCTCGTCGATCGTCTTGAACGCATTGTTGAATGGTTTGATCGACATAATCCGTAATTTAGAAAGCCCCCAATTGCTTGCATGACAAGGCACTGGGGGCTATTTAATTAGCCTTCTAACGCGCCAGCTATCCGCACACAATTTCTGCCCGCTTCTTTTGCTGCATACATTGCCATGTCGGCCTGCTTCACCAGTTCATCCGCTGACGCAGCATGCTCAGGATAAAATGCAACACCCACTGACGCGCCGACATGAATTGTTAACGCGTTAACAGCGAAGGGCTCACCCAGCTTACTTACTATATCATTGGCCAATTGAGTTGCGCGGTGATGCACTGCTGGGCCTTGCAGTATAACAACAAACTCGTCGCCACCTAGTCGTGCGACTAGGTCGGATTTGCGCACTAAGTCAAGTAATCGTTCAGCAACCGCTTGCAGGAGCGAATCGCCAACCTGATGGCCGTAGGTGTCATTAACTGGCTTAAATTTGTCTAAGTCGAGAAATAAAACCGCAATTGTCTCATCGGGCAGTAAGCCTGCGACCCTTTGTTGCAAACCCTTCAGTAAGCCGTCTCGATTGACGAGGCCGGTCAGCTGGTCTGTTTCTGCTTTACGAAGAATGAGGTTCTCTGTTTTCTTCTGTTCAGTAATATCATTAAAAATATGGATTAATTGGACAATTTGACCCTGATTATCTCGAATCGTACTGATACTCTGCAGCGCTGGAATAGCGCGGCCATCATGTGCCTGATACCAAAGCTCACCCTGCCAGGTGTCTTTAATTCGCAACGTTCGGCTAACCCGTTGCTCTAACTGAGACGGCAACTTCTCAATTAACATCAAAGACTTCAAGTTCGCGCCCTGAACCGTTTGAATTGGAGTATCAATCAAACGTAAAAATGCTTGATTAGCGCGTTGAATATTTAAATCTGCATCGGTAATGACAATCGCTTCATGAGTATGGTCGACAACTTGGCCGGCAAGCTCGAGCTGACGGTTTTTCACGGTCAACTCATTACCCAGCTGAGTCAGGTCATTGATGACCGGCCGGATCGTCCAGCGTACCGCCCAAACGCCGATTGAAATGGCGATAAACAAGACTACACTGAGCAAAAAAATGGTCATGTAATGTTCGTGATAAAGCTCTGCATTTGCGGCACTAATCACTAACTGCCAGTCACTCGCAGGGATGGTAACGACAAATAACGAATGGGAGTCACCATTTTGGTAAAAAACAGGTCCGCGAACACCCGCGACGAGAGCCGATTCTGGAAACGGCAAATCCGAGTTGACAATAATCTCGATCAACGTTTGTTCATTTGGTTCTGGTGTATTCAGGTGAAAAGCTCGACCACCAGGCCCGTCAATAAAGAACAACTGCATTCGGGTACGGAACTCCGTCAACTGATTTGCGATTCCACGGAAGCCCTGCGTTGAAAAAACTAACAGATCAGTGCCGATAACGTCCCCTTCGTCATCATAAATTGGGGCCGGAACGCTTATTAGAAATTCACGCAGCGCCACAGTATCGCTACCCGACGTTGCATAGAACTCAATTTGATCAAGCCGAAAAGAGGTCAACGCATCCAGTAAGAAACGCTGTAAATCAGGCTCCGCAGTAAACACATGTTGACTCACAATCTCACCTTGCTTACTGAGCCGCAGAGACGCCACAACATCAGGCGTGATTCGAATCGCATCAGCAAGGCGAGGTTCAGTGAATGCACGGGCATTCTGCAAATCAATCTCTCCACGATTCAGCAACTCCAGTCGATAACGAATTTCTGTGCGCGAGGAAAATTGACTAGCAATGTCTTGGTAACGCTGAATTTGATGATGAATAGCTTGTGATTGCGCGCCAGCATAGGCGTAATGCAGACGATCGATATAGGTTTGGCTTTGCTTATACAGCGGCACTACAGAGGTTAAACTGGCAATAATACCAATTGCCAGCATACCCAGTATGGCTCGCCGTAAAAGCGTTCGACGGTAGTCTTGAAAGGCCTGTTGCCGCATGCCCCACCTAATTCCCTATGGAGAAAAAACTAACTTATTTATTATTATCGGCACTGATTCGACTGGCTACAGCGCCACGTTGATCTTTATATTTAGCGTCCAATCGTCGACTGTAGGGGCGCAAACAAGGCTCGCCTAATGTTTCGAAGCTTAACGCACCAATTTTCATTAAAGGTCGTAAGGCTAATGGCAGTTTTCCGCTGTTGAAAAACTCAAGGACGATTTGCCCTGACCAGCCCGGATCAATCCGATGAGCAGTGACATGCACCATCAATCCCAAGCGCGCTAGAGACGAACGGCCGTCAAGCCAACCGACAATATCGGCCGGTAAGGTCACCGACTCATGGGTTACCGCCAAAGCAAATTCACCGGGATGAATGAAGAACGCATCACCCGGTGCTAATTTAATCTCATCGCTCATGACGCGTTGAATGGCAAGGTCAATTTCCTCGCGTGGGCCGCTAATATCAATATACGGTGCCGCATGATCTTGGAGAACGCGAAAACTGTCTCCTAAATGGATATCGACCGTCACTCCGGTAATGTCTTTCGGGTTCGGTGCAGGCTCAATACCAATCAGTCCGTCGGCAAGATATTGCTCGATTTGGCCATCCGTTAGTCGCATGCCTGTGTGTCCTTATTCTTGTTCTAATGGAAGCTCAGTTAACAATTCCCAAGCATTCGCTGCCAATTGCTGTGCGGTCGTCG
>JAMCWV010000041.1 GCA_023481025.1 Gammaproteobacteria bacterium | reverse complement strand
TCCGGGTTAACCGCCTGGTCATTGCCGGGCTTGGTCTATTAACCTGGCTTCTATGCTTGCCACAAAATAACTAATCAACCAGCAAATGGTACCCAGTGCCATTGCCGCCGCCGCATAGCGACCATCTAATTTAGGGTGATACAAACCGACCACAATAGGCCAGATCGTACTGGCCACAAAAGCGCCGGTGAAATTCAGCAAAGCCGCCAGGGTAGTGATTTGTGGCAAGCATAGAAGCCAGGTTAATAGACCAAGCCCGGCAATGACCAGGCGGTTAACCCGGAACAAGCGCTGGTCAGAGGCCTGTGGATTCATATGCTTTTGATAGAGATCACGGGTCACTAAGTCTGAGGTGGCTGCAAGTAATGAATCCAGACTCGACGCAAGGGCTGAAAATACCACGATAAATACAATCACCGCGCCCACACTGCCCAATACCGCCGCGGCTACCGTGGGCCCTACCATATCAGGGCTGGAGGGGAAAATACCAAGCTGTGGCGCTGCCAGGGCAATAAAACCGGTCACGATAGGGATAGGTAACCATAACAAACCACCGGTGAAAAATGCGCGGGCGGCAACTTTCTGCTTAAACGCCAGCGCCCTTGACCACCATACGTTGGAATGAAAGATCTCGCCTAAACCGAAGAACAGGTTATTGAATAAGAACATCACCGCCGCGGGAAACAGCATATCCAGCAGGCGTGGATGCTGCTCACTTAAGTTGGTGTGGATAGTATCCATTCCCACGTTATTGAGGATTAAAATCGCCACAGCGACCACCCCGGTAATAATAATCAACGCCTGAATAAAGTCGGTGGCTATCACCGCACGCAATCCACCAAACAAGGTATAGACCACACAGATCAGCAGAATTGAGGTCATCCCAATATGGTAATCAAGGCCGCTCAAGGCCTGTAGCAAGATGCCACCTGCCATTCCTAAACTGACCAGCCAGCCCAGCGCATACACTGTGGATATCAACATGAAGATTAACCAGGCGGTAAAACCAAAGCGCAGGCGAATAAAATCGCCGCTGGTATAGCCACGCGGCAAGAGTTTTTTGATTCTTGCGGATAATGGGGCGAAGAGCATTAAACCCAGGGCCGCGAATGAATAGCCGACCATGCCCCATAACCCGAACTGGAAGGTTAACTCAGGCGCTACTAATGTGGTGTTACTGGTCACCCAGGTCGCCATGGCAGTGGCCGAGGCAAAGGCAAGACCGACGTTGCGCCCGGCCAGCGCAAAGTCTTCATGGCTGGTATTTTTGCGACCCAGATAGTAACCGAATGCTATCCAGGCAAGACCAAAGATCACGATAATAATAAAGCCGGTACTACTCTTTAGTGCGAACTCATCCATGGGTGCTCTCACTTTGCCTATGGTATGGCCCCCGCTGGCTGTTCCAGTGCAGCCACAACAAGGTAGTCAGTAGCGCCACAAACAACCCCAAGCCAACGCCAAACAGACTCAACGCCTGCCACAAGGGGTAGTGCTGCACGCTAACCTGGTGGGTGGTTGAATAGTTGACGGCGTTGTCACCCTGCTCCACTCGGGCGCGAAAAAAATAAGTACCGTCATCAAATCCACTGAGGGAAATTTGTCGAAATGAGCCGAGCGGTGGAAATCGTGCCTCGATCGTATCGAAATCTGCGCTAGAGGATTGTTCAATCACAAACTGCTGCTGGTCATTCAGGCCTTCAACCTGTAATTGAAAATAGCCTTCACGGCTTCGTTCGGTGCCGGTTAAGGTAATCGTATGATTGGTATCGGTTTGCGAGGTGTCACTCGCTTGGGCATGCGCAGGGGGAACGAGCTGACCTGTGAGAACAAGTAAGCAACTGGCCAGCAACAGTGTTTGCGCCCATCCCTGTAGGGCCATGCTCCATGTGTTGACTAGAGGATTAGGCTAGCAAGCCATTCACAAGTACGCAACAAACCGATAATGGTTAAACGAAACAAGGCAGGCCTGTGTGCCTGCCTTGTAATTTCTTTCTGTCTACGTCTAAGTATTCACTGCTTGAAGCAAACGTCTACCCTGATGTTTGAACTTCAGGCCGCAATCAGCTGACGCAGTACATAGTGCAAAATACCACCACTTCTAAAGTAGTGAACCTCATTCACGGTATCAATGCGACACAGCAGCTCAAACTCAACCGTCTCGCCATTCTTTCTTTCAGCAATCGCCTTAATGCTTTGGCCGGGTTTGAGATCATCGCTAATGCCATGCAATGAAATAATTTCATCACCCGTTAACTCAAGGCTGTCCACACTTTGCTTATCTGTAAATTGCAAAGGCAACACACCCATCCCCACCAGGTTCGAGCGGTGAATACGCTCAAAGCTCTCCGCGATGACCGCTTTCACGCCGAGCAACCGGGTCCCTTTCGCGGCCCAATCGCGGCTTGAACCTGTTCCGTACTCTTTACCTGCAAGCACGATCAGGGGCGTCTCATCTTGCTGATAACGCATCGCTGCGTCATAAATGGACATCTCATCGCCACTGGGTACATGGCGGGTAACACCGCCTTCAGACCCTTCTACCATAAGGTTTTTGATACGGATATTGGCAAAGGTGCCACGCATCATAATCTCATGGTTACCACGACGAGAGCCGTAGGAGTTGAAATCTTTAATATCAACACCGCGCTCCTGCAAGTATTTTCCGGCGGGCGCATTCGGCTTAATCGCACCGGCAGGAGAAATATGGTCAGTGGTAATGGAGTCGCCAAACTGAGCCAGGACTCGCGCGCCTTTAATGTCCTGCAAAGGTTCTAACGGCTTATCAATACCTTCGAAGAACGGTGGGTTTGCCACATAGGTGGATTCTTCTTTCCAGGCGTAGGTCAGGCTGTCCGGAATATTCAGGCTGCGCCAGTGCTCATCACCCTCAAACAGAGTCTCGCCATACTCCTTGCGGAACATGTCGCTCACAACCAGTTCAACCTGCTCTTTGATTTCAGCCTCAGTGGGCCAGATATCTTTCAAGTAAACAGGGTTACCCTCACTGTCATTCGCAATGGGGTCTTTACTTAAGTCAATCCGGGTTGTCCCAGCCAGGGCGTAAGCCACCACCAATGGCGGTGAAGCCAGCCAGTTTGCTTTCACTTGAGGGTGAATACGCCCTTCAAAGTTACGATTACCGGAGAGTACCGAGGATACGATTAAATCTCCCTCATCTACGGCTTTGCTGATTTCATCTGGCAGTGGCCCTGAATTACCGATACAGGTTGTGCAGCCGTAACCGACTAAATCAAAACCTAGTTCGTCGAGATAATTGTCCAGCCCCGCCGCTTCAAGATAATCCGTGACCACCTTAGAGCCAGGTGCCAGAGAGGTTTTTACCCACGGCTTGCGCTGCAAACCTTTAGCAAGTGCGTTTTTCGCCACTAAGCCTGCGGCCATCATGACACTGGGGTTCGAAGTATTGGTACAGGAGGTAATCGCCGCAATCACCACATCACCGTGCGTCAGCGTTTCATCGCTGCCATCGATAGCAATCTTAGTGTTGTCATCTGTGCTCACCCCTGACGACTCCATCAACAGCTCAAAGGCACCGTTAAGGCCACTCAATGACACTCGGTCCTGAGGCCGTTTTGGCCCGGCCAATGAGGGTTCCACGTCGCCCATATCAAGCTCAAGGGTTTCGGTAAACTCAGGTTCTGACTGATCGTCGCGCCAGGTGCCTTGCGCTTGTGAATAGGCTTTGACCAGTTCGATAGCCTCTTCTTCCCGACCGGTGAGGCGCATATAAGTGAGCGTTTCTTCATCTACCGGGAAGAAACCACAGGTCGCACCATACTCTGGCGCCATGTTGGCAATGGTTGCACGATCTGCAAGCGGCAGGCCGTTCAAGCCTGGCCCATAGAACTCGACAAACTTGCCGACAACGCCCTGGGAACGCAGCATCTGGGTCACGGTCAGGACCAGGTCCGTTGCCGTGACACCTTCTTTCAGTTTGCCACTTAAGCGAAAGCCCACGACTTCAGGAATCAACATGGAAACAGGCTGGCCGAGCATCGCGGCTTCCGCTTCGATGCCGCCGACTCCCCAACCCAGCACACCAAGGGCGTTGATCATCGTGGTGTGGGAATCGGTGCCAACCAAAGTGTCAGGGTACGCAAACGTCTTGCCATCTTCCTCTTTGGTCCACACTGCTTTGGCAAGGTATTCCAGGTTCACCTGATGGCAGATACCAGTGCCCGGCGGCACCACCCGGAAATTATCAAATGCTTTTTGTCCCCACCGCAGGAATTCATAACGTTCTTTGTTGCGCTCCATTTCAATCGCAACATTCTGTTCAAAGGCTTCATCGGTACCGAACTTGTCGACCATCACCGAATGGTCGATAACCAGGTCAACGGCTGACAATGGATTGATTTTTTCTGGATTTAGGCCTGCTTTTTCCACCGCATCGACCACTGCAGGTACGCCGGTAAAGTCTTGCATCAACACGCGAGCGGGCCGATATGCTATTTCACGAGTAGAGCTACGTTCTTTTAGCCAGTCAACCATCGCCTTGAGGTCATCTCCGCCAACCGTTTCCCCATCTTCAAAGCGCAACAGGTTTTCCAGTAACACTTTTAACGAAACCGGAAGCTTGTCGATATTACCCAGTGTCTTCGCTGCTTTTGGCAGGCTGTAGTAATGATAGGTCTTTCCACTTACGTCCAGCGTGCTTAATGTGCTTAGACTATCGTGACTTGCCATAACCTCTTCTCCTCAGTACTTACTTCGCTGCGCTAGTTTGGTACTTGCCTGTAAACGGCCACCAGCTCACATGATTTTTGCGTCCCTTAACTATAGAAAATATCAGGGATTTCTCAATAGTTGTTAGCTAAATAGGCAATATGGCTCATGTTAATAGCTGTGCACTGGGCAGCGATGTTGCAGTTATCGGAGAGTCTGTGCAAAATACCACATCCGACCAGATCATCTGGTAAGCTATTCGTCAGCCGCAAACCCTTTTACGCAGCGGGCGTGCACCCAGACCATTAAGGAAATGAATCGATGAGCCAGGTATTGCAGGACTTACTTAACCTACTTGACTTAGAAACTATTGAAGAAGGCCTGTATCGCGGGCAAAGCCAGGACCTTGGGTTTGCCGCATTATTTGGTGGGCAGGTCATGGGTCAGGCATTGTGTGCGGCGAAGAAAACCCTGGCAGAGGACCGTCTGGTACACTCTCTGCACAGCTACTTTTTACGCCCAGGCGATGCCCATAAACCTATTGTCTATGATGTTGAAAATATCCGTGATGGTAAAAGCTTCTCGACCCGACGGGTACAGGCGATTCAGTACGGCAAACCTATTTTTTATATGACTGCGTCATTTCAGGTGGCTGAAGAAGGCATCGAGCACCAGGCTGAGATGCCTGATGTGCCAGGGCCGGAAGGGCTGATTTCCGATCTTGATGTACATCGTAAACATGCAGAGCTGATTCCAGAGGCGTTGCGCAGTAAGTTCACCAGCAACAAGCCAATCCTGATGCGGTTTGTCACTGACTATAACCCGTTTAATCCGCAAAAAACCGAAGCAAAACGCTACGTGTGGCTAAAAGCGAATGGCGACATGCCAGACGACTTACGGGTGCATAAATACCTGTTGGCATACGCCTCCGACTTTAACTTCCTACCTACCGCGTTACAGCCCCATGGCCTGAGCTTTGCCTCACCAAAAATGCAGATGGCAACCATTGATCATGCCATGTGGTTTCACCGGGATTTCCGGATGGATGACTGGGTGCTATACGCCATCGATAGCCCAAGCGCGTCAAATGCGCGTGGTCTGGTACGCGGCCAGGTATTCAACCGCCAGGGTCAATTAGTGGCTTCTACCATGCAAGAAGGCCTGATCCGCCAGCGTAGTTAGTTGCCTTGAACTCGCTGCAATGGATAAAAAAAGGGATGCATCGCATCCCTTTTTTTATTTCACATTCTGTAAGCGGCGTTGCCAGCGATACTTAAGGCCTTCTTTCAATGCCACGACCCGGCGTACCTGATGCTTACGCATCAACGCCACTGGCTTCTCTGCCCGCCCCAGCCGATGACTCACCTGCACTGGGTAGGGTCGAATACCGCGGACCTTTAATCCTGGCTGCCACGCCCATTGGAAATCCACATCCAGCGGTCGATAAAAACCTTCACTCCAGCGTAGCATCGCCTCTGCGCCTTCGCGGGTAATCACATAGGCGCTGGTCCCTAACGGAATATCTGGGTAGCGCACTAACGTGGCGGCACCACAACGTTCAATCCCTTTACTTTTCACCCTGGCATAAGGTTCTGCCAGTTTCAGCACATGCCAAGGCTGCTCTAGTTCAGCAATAGTTCGTGCCAGATACGCAAAACTGTTCGCCAGCAATACGTCGTCTTCCAGCACAATGGCAAAATCAACGTCGTCGTCGAGCATGCGCTGCCAGGCAAAACGATGACTGATATAGGTGGCGATCTCACTCATCGTCAACGAACGATAATAATGTTGCGCGTTATTGGTTTCGTCATAATGGCTGAGCTCGCTGCTCACCTGAACCTGATCGGCATTGACAGCGTCAATACGTGCGAAAGACTGGCGTAAACGGCCAGCCTGAATGCGAAAGTGTTCAAGCCTGGTTTTCTCTTCTGCTCGGTTGAGCAGATAAATTTGATAGCGCATGGATAATGATTCACTTAGATGTCTGGCAAAGTATTGAGTGTCTGGCGCATCTGCCTGTTTCAGGAAAATCCCGCTGCGACCATGAAAAGAGTGGCTCAATCAACGGAGGAAACAATGGCAACACCCATCTAGTGTGCGCTGTGATAAGAGTTACGTCAGTAGGGTTTACAGAAGTTTTACGCGCTTTGACCAAGCTGCCTGAAGGTCCAATGTCTCTCTAATCCGACAGGACGATAGTCTATGCTATTGCGGTGTTATATTCAGCTTAGAAAATGTTTCACTGGGGATAAGTGATTTGAACTTATCGCCGCGCATCAACGCAACAGAGTGATAGCGAATATCTGCTCTTTTGACAGATCCTAGGGTTCTTGAATCCAGGCTATCATTTGAATCGCCAACTAAGAAAAATTCATCTTCGCCCAGTTGATGAAATTGAATATCGCCTGAACAGGATACCTCAGGATTAAGTTTAACCTCATCGCTTTCTATTTGAACCGTAAATCCATTCACAATGACATCCCTGAATCCGCAAACTCCTACCTCATCCCCGGGAATTCC
>JAMCWV010000001.1 GCA_023481025.1 Gammaproteobacteria bacterium | reverse complement strand
ATGTGCAACGTCATAATTTGTCGCTATAGTCTTCCTATCGTACAAAAACTAGAAAAAATATCATGCAGAAAACTGTCCACAACGATGTTGCTGCGGATGCTGGCGATCTAAGTATCGACCAGCACGACCAGTATGTGTGGCACTTGGCCTATTTTGATCCCGTCACACAATTACCAAATCGCACGGCTCTCACGGAGACGTTAACGGTGCTGCAAGCGATTATGCAGCACCAAGTCAGCGAGCTTTTACCGCCGTTCTTCCGCGGTTCAACCGGGGGCCAAGACGTTCACTCGAGCGTTTTGCAGCTACCGGAGAGCCTCCATCATCTGTCGCTGTTACTGATCAATATTCGCCGCTTCAAAGAAGTGAATGACAACTACGGCCTTGAAATCGGTGACCGACTTTTGTCTGCGATTGGCCAGCGCTTGCAAGGACAACTTGAAGCGGGCAAATTAGTGGCGCGAACTGCCAACGATGAGTTTGCAATCGTGTTGCCAGAAACTGCAGGGATTGCGCTACCACTAGCGATTGAACATGTGAAAATGGCCTTTATGGAACCGTTTTACATTGATGAGCATCGCTTGACGATGGATGCCTACATCGGTGCTGCACAATGCTGTGAATTGACGCAAAAGCAAGCGACGGAACAAGCCAATTTATTTCAGCATGCGAGTATCGCACTTGATTATGCGCGGCAAGTGGAAACGCAGTCGCGCATCTATGACGCGTCGATGGGGCGCAAGATTCGTTACCGTCAGAACTTAATTGAACGTTTGAAAACCGCCATCTATCAAGATCAGTTAGAGCTTGCTTACCAGCCACAGTTTTCGCTGACAACGGGGGAGTTGGTCGGTGCTGAAGCCTTGTGTCGTTGGCACGACGAAACCTTGGGCTATGTTAGCCCGCTTGAGTTCATTCCATTAGCCGAGGAACGCGGCTTAATTCGAGCGCTTGGGGACTGGGTTATTCAAGCCGCCGTTGCGCAATTGCAAGCTTGGCAACGCGCAGATTTGCCACCACCCGGTTTGTTAAGCATTAATACCTCGGCACAACAATTTGATACCCCGTATATGGTCGATTATTTTCTCGATCGCACACGTGCTATTTCCGCAGAGCATATCGGCATCGAATTGACCGAAAGCGTAATGATGCGCCATCCAGAGAAAAGTATGAAACTACTACAACGCTTGCGCGAGCATGGTTTTCACGTTGCTGTGGATGATTTTGGTACGGGGTTCTCATCGCTGGCCTATCTCAGTCGCTTCCCGGTGACGAGCTTAAAGATTGACAAGTCTTTTGTCGAAGACATGGAGACGAGTCATGACCATTTCACCCTAGTGCAAACGATTATTGCCATGGCCCAGTCATTGGGCTTAAAGACGGTTGCCGAGGGGGTCGAAAACCACGCTCAAGAGCGTTTTTTAAAGCAATTAGGTTGCGACGCGATGCAAGGATTTTTGCGTGGCAAGCCGGTCCCCGCCGATGAATTTGCACAGCGGTGGTTAAGCCAGTAAGCTAGGGCGTATATTATAACAATTAGAGGACGTGCTATGGCCATGGGCCCGGTGTTAATGTTGGTGTTTATTCCTGTCGCTGTGATCGCTTTGATTGCTGGCTACCTCATCTATTTTTTCCGTAAAGAAGAAGAAAAACGAACACAGCAACATAAAAACTCGCAAAAGTAAGTCTGCTTGACACATAATATGAACCATGATTCACTCCTTGCATAAGCATTTCATGCAAGGAGTCGGTGATGGCCTACCGCGAAACCGAAAAAGTTCGCAGCCGCAAGGCGAAGACCTTCGATAGTATTCTAGTAACGGCATTGTACATGGTCGCTGAACACGGGTTCAGCGCTGTGCAGATGGCCGAGCTTGCAAAGCGCGCAGGCGTTGCGACGGGTACGCTTTATCGTTATTTCCCCTCGAAAGAAGCCTTATGCACCGAAGTATTTCAGCGTGCAACCGAGGTTGAAGTCAGTAAAGTGCAACATGCGTTAGAACAAACCGCAGGCCATGGAGCCGAGCGTATCGCCGCGGCACTGACGGTTTTTGCTGAGCGGGCGCTACGAGCACCCACCATGGCTTGGGCACTCATCGCCGAGCCGGTCGATCCGTTAGTTGATCAAGCACGTCTGGATTATCGTCAGCGCTATGCCCGATTATTTGAATTGGCGATTCATGATGGGATTCGTGACGGATCGTTACCGGAGCAGAATGCGCAGTTCGCCAGCACGGCTTTAGTCGGTTGTATCGCCGAAAGTTTAGTCGGCCCTTTGGCTCCCGCTCGCCAAGGTGACGACACCAACGCGTTAAATTCTGCTCAAATTATCGCCCCCATTCTGCGCTTTTGTTTACAAGGACTGACCGCTAGTCCGTATGAGGTTCGTGACCATGACCAGTAATTTCTTCGGCAATACCCACAGCGTGGATAATCAACCCGCCGCGCTAGAAAACTATAATTTATTTGCAGCAGATCGCGCCCTCCAAGATGCTGTGCGACGCGAAGGTGCGCAGTGGGCAGCGCAAGAATTGCACGATTTTGGTCGTTTGGCGGGTCTATCAGAAACGATTGCATTAGGTTTTGACGCCAATCACTATAAACCAGAACTGCGTACCCACGATCGCTATGGTCATCGCATCGATCAGATTAATTTTCACCCGGCTTATCACGCGTTAATGAAGATGGCTATCGAGCATGGTTTGCATTCGAGTCCTTGGCAACGTCCTCAGGCCGGTGCACACGTTGTCCGCGCGGCAAAGTATTATTTGCATACACAAGTTGAGGCTGCGCACGGCTGTCCAATTACCATGACCTTTGCCGCTATCCCTGCACTGCAGCACCAACCGGATCTGCTCGAGCGGTTTGGTGGGAAGATTATGGCGACCACGTACGACCCGCGCAATGTGCCTGATGGTGAGAAGCAAGGCTTAACGATTGGCATGGCGATGACTGAAAAGCAAGGGGGCTCCGATGTCCGTAGTAACACCACTCGGGCTTACCCTGTGGGTCAGCGCGGATCGGGGCAGGCTTACGAATTAGTCGGGCATAAATGGTTCGTGTCTGCACCGATGTGTGATGCTTTTTTGGTGTTGGCGCAAACCGAAGGCGGCTTGTCCTGCTTCTTTTTGCCACGCTGGCGGCCCGACGGCTCGAAAAATGAGCTGCACATTCAACAGCTGAAGCAAAAAATGGGCAACGTTGCCAATGCATCCAGTGAAACCGAGTTGCGTGGGGCGTTAGCTTGGTTAGTTGGCGAAGAAGGGCGTGGTGTGCGCACCATTATTGAAATGGTGGCAATGACTCGTTATGACTGCATGATAGGTTCGTCGTCGGGCATGCGCCAAGCCACCGTACAAGCGATTCATCATGCACAGAATCGCAATGCGTTTGGTGCCCGTTTGTCAGAGCAACCACTGATGCAGAATGTGCTTGCCGACTTGGCGCTTGAAAACGAAGCGGCAATGACCTTAACCATGCGTGTCGCACGGGCAATGGATCAGCAAGATAATGAGCATGAGCGTCTATTGTCTCGAATTGCAACGCCAGTCGGTAAATACTGGATTTGTAAGCGGACTCCGAACCATGCCTATGAAGCGATGGAAGTGATTGGCGGCACCGGCACCATGGACACCCATATCACTGCGCGGCTGTTTCGCGAGTCACCGATCAATGCGATTTGGGAAGGTAGCGGTAATGTCCAATGTTTAGATATTTTACGGGCGTTACAGAAGGAGCCTGAGGTTTTAGCGGCTTATTTCGACGAAGTTGAACGCGCGCGCGGTGCTGACAGACGACTCGATGCCAGTATTGATGAACTGAAAAAGCAATTCGCAGCAGGTGGTGATGGTGAGACTATGCAGTATCGGGCTCGCAGTATGGCGGACCAAATGGCGCTGACGCTGCAAGGTGCATTGCTGGTTCAGCACGCGCCACACGCTGTTGCTGACGCATTTTGTTTGGGCCGACTCGGCGGCCAAGAAGGACTAAATTACGGCACCCTGCCGCGCAGTGTCGACACAAAAGCAATAATAGAGCGCGCAGCGCCAACAGCATAAGACAACAACAAGACTCGGAGGAAGGATGAATATTCCAAATTATGTGGCGCGTAATGCCCGCAAGTATACCCGCCATGAGGCAGTGGTGGCTTATGAGCCAAGCGGTGCCAGTCGCCATTCGTGGGGCGAATTGAACATTCATGTCAATCAGTTTGCGCGCTACTTGCAAACCGAACATGGCATTGAAGATGGTGACCGTGTGGCATTATTTTTGCCGAATACCTACGCGTTCGTTGTGGCGCATTTTGCCATCCAACGTCTCGGCGCGATTGTTGTGCCGATTAATGTGCGCCTAGCCACACCAGAGTTGGCGTATATTCTGGAAGATAGTGGGGCACGCTTAGTGGTCACCTGCAAAATGACCGATGCAGCGGTTAAGCCATTGCAAGCGGACGGTGTGCAAGCATTGTGGTTAGACGATGTTAACGCCATGCTCGATGGTTTGCCGGCACAAGAAATGCTTTGTGACTGTGACGCAGAAGAACCCTGTACTCTACTGTATACCTCGGGCACAACGGGTAAGCCAAAAGGTGTGCTGTTTAATCACCAAGCGCTCTTGCACGTGGGTATGATGTTCGCGGTGGAGATGCAATATCAGCCAGAGAGTCGACTCTTGAGTCTCATGCCTTTCACCCATTCGGCACCGCTAAACCTTGAATTGATTGGTGGTACGATTATCGGCTGCACCCATGTGATTGCACCCACGTTTACACCAGACTTACTGCTTGATTTGACCGAGAAAGAACGCACCACGCATTTCTTCGGTGCACCAGTGGCATACTTGCTCACCGCTCAACACCCGAGTATTCAAAGTCGGGACTTAAGCAGCACGACACATTGGATTTATGGCGGTGGCCCGATGGCCCCTGAACACGCTAAGCTTGCTCAAGCAGCCTTTGCTAGCGACCAGTTCTATTGTGTGTATGGGTTAACTGAAGCCGGTCCAACGGGAACGCTGCTTTTGCCTGATGAGCATGCTGATAAAGCCGGTGCTTGCGGGAAACGTGCAGCAGTATTTACCGAAGTACGCTTGGTCGATGACTTTAACAATCCCGTTGGCGACAACGAGCCGGGTGAAATGCAAATTACCGGTGAAGGCTTAATGATGGCGTATTGGCAGAATCCGGAGGCAACCGCTGAATTGTTTACTGAAGACGGCTGGATCCGTACAGGTGACATTGCAGTACGTGACGAAGACGGCTTCTACTGGATCAAAGATCGAATGAAAGATCTGATTATTTCCGGTGGCGTCAATGTTTATCCGCGAGAAGTTGAAGACGCTTTGGCGACTCATCCAGCTGTTATGGAAGCTGCCGTGATCGGTATTCCACACCCAGAGTGGGGCGAGTCAGTGAAAGCCTGTGTGGTGCTAAAAACTGAACTTGCCGCAGCCGAGGACGAGCTAAAAGCGCATTTGCGGCCGCTGCTAGCAGACTACAAGATTCCACGTTACATCGAAGTCATGGCGGAATTGCCGCATAACGCCAATGGCAAAGTGCTAAAACATGTATTGCGTAAGCAACAAAGCCAATAAGTTGTTGTTCTAGCAAAAATGAATAGCAATTTTTGCGATTGTGGTTAATAGTTTCACTGATTGCGCTGACAATGCGCGGCGCAGCAGTGAAAATTTCAGCTGAATAGAAGAATAATCACCCAGCGAGAACCACAATGAGCACGGAAGGAACTGCGAACAAAGCAGGGCAACAACCCGCAGCGACAGAGGCAGACAGTCAGCTAGTTGCTGCGCAAAATACCACGCAAGAGACTGGGCCGATTGGGCCTGAGTTGTGCGCAAACTGCAGCACCCCGTTACAAGGTGGTTTTTGCCACGCTTGTGGCCAAGAAAACACCAATCCTATTCGTAATATGCTCAGCCTGATTCACGAGTTTTTCGGTGAAATGGGTAATTGGGATGGGCGTTTCTGGCGCACAATTTGGCCCTTGCTGACCAAGCCCGCGTTTTTAAGTTTGGAATATGTGCGTGGCAAGCGTGTACCGTATGTGCCGCCGCTCCGCATGTATCTGTTTATTTCGATTTTTGCTTTTATCGTCTTTTCCCAAGCGTCTGGCAATTTAAATTTTCTGCAGGGTTCCCCGGCGGGTTCCTCCTTGAGCAGTGGTGAAGCGGTGGAATTAAGTGCGGCTGATCGTGAAGATTTACGCGCGACCAACCAACGTTTTCGTGAGCAATTTGGTCGCGATATTATCAATCCAGAACTACTTGCTGAACCGGAGTTAAGTGCAACACCTGCGGAAGATGATTTGCCCGAAACGGCTCAGGCAGGAGAAAGTCGTCCGCGAATGACACCACCTTCACCGCCAACGAATAGCGGCAATGATCTCGATCGTTTAGCCCGCGGAGAAGAGGCGTTTTCCATCGGTTTTCTCTCTGACGAGCAAAATGCAGAGCTAACCGAAAAGGTACGTTTCTTAGCACAACGGCCAAAATTATTGGTTGATCGCTTCTTGTCAATCGCGCCGCAAATGATGCTGATTATGCTGCCAATATTTGCCGTGGTATTGAAGCTGTTCTACGCCTTTTCAGGGCGCTACTACATTGAACATGTCGTTGTGGCGTTGCATACACATGCCTTTCTACTGTTAATGACATCGCTGATTATCGGGGTGAGCGCGTTGAAAGCTGTGTTCGCCCATTTAGGTTTGGCGGCGGGTGGTTTGGGTTGGATGATCACTGTGATGTTTTGGTGGATGCCGATTTATCTGCTCCTCACGCAAAAAAGATTTTATCGTCAGTCTTGGCTCCCTACCGTACTAAAATTCTTGTTTATCGGTTTCTTTTATTCCCTGATTGTGGCGTCAACCATCGTCTTTGGTTTGATTTGGAGCGTTTGGCGCGCATAACTCGCTGCAACTTGCCGCAGGTGAGCGGCGCTTAATGGCGTTTAGGCCGTCGTAGAGCTTGAGGCAAGGGGCTAATTCTTATAGGCTCAGCGGTTATCATAAAATAATCGCCAGCGAACCGAAGGAACCCCCGTTGTGAGCAGTCCAAACACCGAAAGCCAAAAGGGCTTTATTGCCTTTGTTGAGCGCGTTGGAAAACGCATTCCTGATCCCGTCATTATTTTCATTTACTTCCTCATTGGTGCGTTACTCCTGACTGCACTCATTGGCGGTTTGACTTTTGAAACCTTTGGCGCTGGTGGCGAACCGGTCGTGCATGAAATTCGCAACATGCTGGCCAGTGAAAACGTGGTGTGGTTGTTTGACAATGCATTGCTCGCGAACTGGCTCGGTTTTGGTGGCGGTGTGCTCGGTGTCATTCTTATCGTTATGCTCGGTGTTGGTATTGCTGAGCATTCCGGCTTATTTGCGGCCGTATTGAAAAAAGTGAGTCGCGGTTTGCCAGTGAAATGGCTTCCTCTGTTCTTAGTTTTCA
>JAMCWV010000147.1 GCA_023481025.1 Gammaproteobacteria bacterium | reverse complement strand
TCTTCCGATCTGCTTGGCCCGCGCCCAGGTTTGCTTTGGCGTAAGCTTCTTCGAAACTTTCACCAACGCCCATTACTTCGCCCGTCGAGCGCATTTCTGGACCGCGAATTGGGTCAACCCCCTGGAACTTAGCGAATGGCACCACGACTTCTTTTACAGAATAGTAAGGTGGAATGATTTCGTCCAAGCAGTTTTGTTGTTTCAATGATTGACCGGCCATCACTCGAGCTGCAATTTTCGCAAGCTGTAAACCGGTTGCCTTCGAAACGAACGGCACGGTGCGAGCGGCACGCGGATTCACTTCAATCAGATAGATCTCATTGTTCTGAATCGCAAACTGCGTATTCATTAAGCCACGAACATTGAGTTCAAAAGCGAGTTTACGGACTTGCTCACGTAATTCAGCCTGAGTAATGTCACTCAATGAATAGGGTGGTAATGAACACGCTGAATCACCTGAGTGAACCCCTGCCTGCTCGATGTGCTGCATAATGCCGCCGATTAATACATCTTCGCCGTCACAAATTGCATCGATATCAACTTCAATGGCATTGTCGAGGAATCGGTCAAGTAACACCGGTGCTGAGTTCGATACTTTCACCGCTTCATTTAAATAACGACGCAAATCTGCTTGGTCATAAACAATTTCCATTGCTCGTCCACCGAGCACGTAAGACGGACGCACAACTAATGGGAAGCCAATACGGTCCGACTCAACCATCGCTTGCTCGACCGTGGTGACGGTTGAGTTCTCAGGTTGTTTCAAGCCTAAACGCGTCACTGCAGTTTGGAAACGCTCACGATCTTCTGCACGGTCAATCGCATCCGGTGAGGTACCAATAATGGGCACACCATTCGCTTCGAGGTCGCGGGCAAGTTTCAATGGCGTTTGGCCACCGTACTGCACGATCACACCTTTCGGCTTTTCAATACGGACAATTTCAAGCACGTCTTCGAGCGTAATCGGCTCGAAATACAGACGGTCAGACGTATCGTAGTCGGTCGAAACCGTTTCTGGGTTACAGTTGACCATAATGGTCTCGTAACCGTCTTCACGCATAGCGAGAGCTGCATGCACACAGCAGTAATCGAATTCGATGCCCTGACCAATTCGGTTTGGACCACCACCTATGACCATAATCTTTTCCCGATCACTTGGCCGGGCTTCACACTCTTCGTCATAGGTTGAATACATATACGCTGTTTCTGAGGCAAACTCTGCCGCACAGGTGTCCACGCGTTTGTAAACTGGGAAAATGCTGAATTCTTCGCGACGCTTGCGTACTTCGCTTTCATGCACGTCGAGAATTGCGGCTAAACGCGCATCTGAGAAGCCTTTGCGTTTCAAGTAGCGCAAACTATCAGCGTCCATTCCCGCCAAGCCCAGTTGCTCAACTTCGCGTTCCAACGAGATAATTTCTTCCAGTTGGATGAGGAACCAGCGATCAATCTTGGTGAGATTAAACACTTCGTCCAAGCTCATCCCCATACGGAATGCATCACCGATATACCAAATGCGCTCGGCACCTGGCTCTTTTAGTTCGCGAATAATCTTAGTCCGGGCTTCTTCAGGCTCACTCAAGTCAACAATTGGGTCTAACCCATTCATGCCAAGCTCAAGTCCACGGAGGGCCTTTTGCATTGACTCTTGTTGGTTGCGACCAATCGCCATCACCTCACCCACCGACTTCATCTGCGTCGTTAATCGGTCATTGGCGCCAGCGAACTTCTCGAAATTAAAGCGCGGGATTTTGGTGACGACATAATCAATTGCAGGCTCAAACGAAGCCGGCGTCACACCACCGGTAATGTCGTTAGCGAGCTCATCTAGGGTGTAACCCACCGCAAGCTTGGCTGCCACTTTCGCAATGGGGAAACCTGTTGCTTTTGAGGCCAGCGCCGACGAACGGCTCACTCGCGGGTTCATCTCGATAATGACCATACGGCCGGTATCTGGGCAAATACCAAACTGCACGTTCGACCCACCCGTTTCCACGCCGATTTCACGTAAAACTGCCATCGAGGCGTCGCGCATGATCTGATATTCTTTGTCCGTCAATGTTTGTGCTGGGGCAACTGTAATTGAGTCACCGGTATGCACGCCCATTGGGTCAAAGTTTTCAATCGCACAGACAATAATACAATTGTCGTTTTTGTCGCGTACCACTTCCATTTCGTACTCTTTCCAGCCGATTAACGACTCGTCAATGAGTAACTCTTTGGTCCGTGACAATGACAAACCACGTTTACAAATCTCTTCGAATTCGTCACGGTTGTAGGCGATACCGCCACCGCTGCCACCCATAGTGAATGACGGGCGAATGATACAAGGGAATCCGATACGCTCGAGGATATCGAAGGCTTCGTCCATACTATGGGCGATTTCTGCGCGTGGCGTTTCCAAACCAATCTTTTTCATGGCCTTGTCGAAACGGTCGCGGTCTTCCGCTTTGTCGATGGCATCAGCCGTCGCACCAATCATTTCAACATTATACTTTTCTAAAACACCTTGGGCGTCGAGCTCAAGCGCACAGTTCAGTGCAGTTTGCCCACCCATGGTGGGTAAAATTGCATCTGGACGTTCACGTTCGATAATTTTCTCCACCACTTCCCAGTGAATTGGCTCAATATAAGTAGCATCGGCCATTTCTGGATCAGTCATAATCGTGGCTGGATTCGAGTTCACCAAAATAACTCGATATCCCTCTTCGCGCAGCGCCTTACACGCTTGCGCACCAGAGTAGTCAAATTCACACGCTTGGCCAATCACGATAGGGCCCGCGCCGATAATCAAAATACTTTTTATGTCTGTACGTTTTGGCATCGTGGCATCCCGTCTTTATTGCTTCGCAGCTTCAAGCAGTTCAATGAAATGATCGAACAGTGGCGCAGCATCTTGCGGCCCTGGACTCGCTTCTGGGTGACCTTGGAAACTAAATGCAGGCAAATCAGTGTGGTGAATGCCCTGCAAGGTACCATCAAACAGCGATTTATGAGTCGCTTTCAAATGCGCAGGCAGTGACGCCTCTTCCACCGCAAAACCATGGTTCTGGCTGGTAATCATCACCCGCCCCGTGGCAAGGTCCTGGACCGGATGGTTGGCACCATGATGGCCATGTTTCATTTTTACGGTATTCGCACCGGTGGCCAGTGCTAAAAGTTGGTGGCCCAAACAAATGCCGAATATTGGCAGTTGTTTTTCGAGAAATACTTTAATTGCTGCAATGGCGTAATCACACGGCGCCGGGTCACCAGGACCGTTCGAGAGAAAAACTCCGTCTGGGTTTAAGGCAAGTACTTCTTCGGCAGATGTCTGCGCTGGCACCACGGTAATGCGACAGCCTCGTTCAGCTAACATCCGCAGGATATTTAACTTAGCGCCGAAATCGTAGGCCACCACGTGAAACTTGGTTTCGCCTTGTTGTGAATGCCCTTGCCCAAGCTTCCACGTACCTTCAGTCCATGGGTATGCTGCTTCGCAAGTCGCAACCTTGGCTAAATCCATGCCGGCTAAGCCAGGGAATGCTTTCGCAGCGTCTAATGCAGCGGCAATAGGCGCTTCTTCGCCTGCGTTGTAAGTCATGATACAGCCGTCTTGAGCACCAGTCTCACGTAGACGATTCGTCAAACGACGGGTGTCGATGTCGGCAATACCGAGAATATTTTGTGATTTTAAATAGTCACTCAGCGATTGAGTACTGCGGAAATTACTGGCGATTGGGGATAAGTCGCGGATGACTAAACCTTTGGCCCAAATACGTGATGACTCAGTGTCTTCAGGGTTGGTGCCGTAATTGCCAATATGTGGGTAAGTGAGGGTAACAATTTGTTCTGCGTATGAGGGGTCGGTTAAAATTTCTTGATAGCCGGTCATGGCCGTATTGAAAACAACTTCACCGACAGCCTGCCCTTCCGCACCAATTGCCGTGCCATAGAAAACAGAGCCGTCAGCTAGAACCAGAATGGCCCTACGCGTGGACTTACTCGCCGAAATACTCAAGGGTACCTCCGAACATAAAAAAACGGGCAAGTTTGCTTTCACTTCCCCGCTTTACACCGAATCATGCACAGCCAGACCCACTTCAGTTTCGTTACTCTTTACGCTATCCCCTTCCTTATACTGGACACTAAACACAGCTTGCGTTTAGTCGAAAGGAGCGCGCTGAGCGATCCTTTATATGGATAGAGTGAAAAAGTAAGCGGCGAACGGATGGCTGCACCTGTGCTTGCCGGCGTTCGGCAAATTGTTCGTATTCTACGAAAAATCAGCTTTCTAGTCTAGTCCGAGGACGTCCTTCATCGCATAAATCTGTGGTTTTTTTTCTGTTACCAACCATGCGGCGGCACGCAGTGCGCCATCGGCGAAGGTACTACGATTAGCCACTCGGTGGGTTAATTCAATCCGCTCGCCGCCAACAACCAAGTAAACCGTATGTTCACCGACAATGTCGCCAGCCCGCAGCGTCGCAAACCCGATACTGCCTTTCTGGTACTGATGGTCATCGGCATTACGGTTTAGTTCAGCAACCTCATCAAGCGCTTGACCCCGCCCACGCGCCGCTGCTTCACCCAACAGCAAAGCGGTGCCTGACGGTGCATCGACTTTACGGGTATGGTGCGCTTCGAGCACTTCGATATCCGCTTCGTTTCCAAATACCGAACTGGCTTGCTCGGTCAAGGCTGCCAATAAATTCACTCCCACACTGGTATTCGCTGCATAAACAATTGGCACCGACGTCGCAGCAAGAGCCAACGCATCGCGACCTTCCTCACTCAAGCCGGTGACGCAAATTACCGCAGGCTTGGCCAACTCCGCATAGACTTCTGCGCGTTGTGCAAGGCCTTCGGGCAAAGCAAAATCAATCACCACATCTGCATTTGCAATGGTCTGAATGTCGCCGCTAACGACAATACCATTGGCATGGCCTGAAGCTAATAAACCACTATCGACCCCTTCACTCGCTGAGCCGGCGCGGCCGATTGCTGCGACCAGTTGGTATGCATTCTGAGCACCGACTGCTCGAACAACCTCGCGCCCCATGCGGCCACTGGCTCCCACTACCGCCACTTTGATTTGTGTTGTTGTTTGTGCCGTCATGTGTTCCCTTGCTGTACTGTTCGTTTAACTGTTCGTTTCATTTTTCATTCGGCTTTTCGTGCAGCCGAGCTCGTAAGCAGGCTATGAATGTGCGCGTTCGCTATTGACACCCGCTTGACGAGCAAGCTCTGCATTGAGGACATTCTCGTCTATCATATCCTCAGAACGAGCCACAGTAGCCGACACGGCCATATCGCCGGTGACGTTCGTTGCTGTCCGCATCATATCAATAATTCGGTCGATTGCAGCAATAAATGCAATTCCCTCCAGTGGTAAGCCAACGGCAGACAGCGTTACTGTAAGCATGACCATCGCCGAGCCCGGAACTCCAGCCGTTCCAATTGATGCTAAGGTTGCAGTGACCATAATAATGGCATATTCGGTGAAACCAAGCGGAATACCGTATAAATGCGCGATAAATATAGCGGCTATTGCCGGGTAGATACCGCCACAGCCATCCATATTAATGGTCGCACCAAGTGGCAATGAGAAGCTTGCATATTCTTTTTTAACGCCTAAACGCTCGGTCGTCGTTTTCAACGTCGACGGTAAAGTTCCGAAGCTACTTGAGGTTGAATAGGCAATCACCTGGGTTGGGAAAATAGCACGGAAAAACTGCATCGGTTTAATTTTTGCGCCCCAACGCACCAAACTACCGTAAACAAAAATAATGTGAATTAAACAGGCGATGTAAATCGCAACAATGAATTTGCCAAGTGGCAACAGCATTTCTAAGCCGTAAGTCCCAACGACCCAGGCCATCAACCCGAAAACACCAATGGGTGTGAGTTCTAACACGTAACGCGTAATCTGATACATGACTTCCGCACCTGCTTGGAAGAAATCTCGTACTGGTGCAGCTTTCTCTTTCAGTGCGTTCAGCGCGATGGCTAACAACACGGCGAAGACAATAATTTGGAGGACACGACCTTCAACTAACGCAGCAAATGGATTCGTTGGAATTACATTTAATAAGACCTGTGAAACGGGGGGAATGTCTCGCTCAACAACCTCGGCAGCAGTCAGCTCAACCGTCGGTGTTAAGTCCATAAAGGTCCCCACCGCGAGACCGATTGCGCTGGCAATAAATGCCGTGATTAGAAACAACCCAACAGTTTTCGAAGCCAGTCGTCCCAGATTATTATGGCTTTGCATACTCGTGATACTGCTTACAATCGCAAACAAGATGAGTGGCGCAACAAGCATCTGAATTGAACGGACGAATAGCTGACCAAGTGGCTGCATTGCCGCGCCGACTTCCGGTAAGCCGAAACCAAGTACAGCGCCAAAAATAAATGCGCCGAGCACTCGCTGCCAAAATGGAATTGCAAACCAAGCTTTCAACATAACTGTCCTGTGACGGTAGGTGATAAACATTCAATGATTACAAGCGCAACGCTCTTACCCATGCGAATTGGCGCGCTGCGAGAATACCAGCAGCGAATTAGAAGCTGGCTCGTAGCCACGAACTCTCACAACGTGACTGCGAGCCAAAAACAAAAACCGCTCTGATCGTTTACTCTAACGTTCAGAACGGTTTTCAGGAAAGAATAGATTAATCTTAGTTAGATCAATTTGTTTTACTGGTTCTCGCCTTCATGCATTTGGTCAAGAATGCTCGGGCGCGTGCAATTGGGTAACCGCCCCTGCGCAACACGCTCTTGGTAATAAGGCATGACCGCCGGAATTTGGTTGGTTAAATCACGAATGCGACTCGATGGTGATGGATGCGTCGACAGCAGTTCCGGTGTGCTTCCCCCGCCCGCTTGAGCCATCAACTCCCATAAACGTGGTGCTTGGTCCGGCTGAAAGCCTGCGCGCGCCATTAAATCCAAACCAATTTCGTCGGCCTCGGATTCATGGCGACGGCTATAGGGTAATGCCACTGCTAACTGACTTGTAATCCCCAAACCGGCCATAATGGCTGCACGCTGACCCGGCGAGCGATCGGTGGTCGCGATGTCGGCGGCCAACAAACCAGCACTAATTAAAAGGTTGGTCGATAACCGTTCACTACTATGATCCGCCATCACATGACCGATTTCATGGCCCATAATAGCCGCCACCTGATGTTGGTTTTCAGTCAGCTTTAATATCCCTGTGTAGAAACCAATGTAGCCGCCGGGTAAAGCAAAGGCATTAATGGTTGCCGACTCAAATACCACGACTTCCCACTCAATATGGCTATATTCATATGGTAATACTTCGATAATCGCGTTCGCAATGCACTGTGCATATTGATTAAGCGCAGGATCCGAGGAAACTTTTTCCTCTTGTTTAATTTGCGCAAACGCTTCAGCACCCATCGAGTTCAGTGCGCTACCCGAAAAAAAGTTTAATTGTTTCCGCCCTGTTGGCGAGGTGGTACATGCAGCGATAACAACGACTGTAATCACCACTGTGAATAACTTCATCAATGACTTCATCTGACTC
>JAMCWV010000261.1 GCA_023481025.1 Gammaproteobacteria bacterium | reverse complement strand
TGCCCTTGTAACGCATCGGCACGTTGCTGCAAACGTTGTGTATAAGCCTGCGCGCGTTCGTCGTTCACCGCCGCCGCACTGTCGCTGACGTCATCCAGCGGCTCTTGCCCTAACCAGACATAAAAACCGACCACGACAAGTACAACCGAAATTAAGCCAAATAACCGCTTCATCGATTCCCCCACTTAATTAAAACCACAACCCGACGGGTGCCTAAACGAAAAAAGCAGTAGCGTTTGCGCAACACAAACACTACTGCCTTTAAAATTTATACCCGTACGAATTAGTAAATATCGATTCGTTTCGCAACGCAGTGACCGTTGTGGCGGCGCGTTTGGTCGATTTCAACGCGAAGTTGACGATTCGTCAGATAAGCGATTTGAACGGCCTCAAACATTCTTGCAGATGTGTCTGGGTCAAGGAAGTCACCTTTACAGTCCATCGACACCCACTCACCACAAGAGCTTCCTGGAAGTTGACGGAGGTCGACCGATAAACGAGCCATACAGCCACCGAATTCAGTGTCATGAACAAGCATGGCTTCAACATTTACAGCATCAGTACGAACAGTATCCGCTGCAGCACCAAACGACGCTGCTAATGCAAAAGCAATGGCGCCTAGCGTTAACGATTTCAAGTTACTCATATTAATCTCCATATAATCACATTCAAACGTATTGCCCTTTCGCACAACTAACTTGGTAGAACGTCGACCATAAATGCTGTAGCAATAAAGAGAATACTATCTGAACTATTTACATATTCCCAACATTTTTGGCTATTTTTTTAAACTAAGTCCATTTTACACCCACGCTGAATCGTGAATCATGACACATTGATCGGTAGAAGTTGCATGAGTTGCCGGTCGAACTTGCCCATATCAAAACCGTAACGCTCGTAGGCCAAATTCTGCAACTTCGCTTTTTCGGCACGACTAGTGTGTTGATCTATCCGTTGTTCAATGATGGCCGCCAAAGCTTCAAACCAAGTGTCTGAGTCATTCTCCAGCAATTGGACTGCATTATCTGGAAAGCAACCATGCTGGTACGCTTCTACCTTGGACGCCAAAACTGGTAAACCCAACGCCAAATTTTCGATCACTTTCAGATAAGACTTATTGCGATTAAACGGTTCATCACTTAATGGTGCGATAGCAAAACGACAACGCTCAGCCTGACGAATCAGTAATCGAACAAACTCGGGGTACTCTTTTTGTTCAGGCTCAATATCCAGTTTATCGATCCACGGATAGTCGACAAAATGCTCTGCGGCAACACCCACGAGCTTCAAACGGAAGTCAGGATATCGCTCCGCGATACGCTGTAAAGCCGGCAAAATCATTTCCAAGTCATCTGCATGTGTAAAGCTGCCGAAATAAAGTGCCCACGGCTGCACCGTGACGTTTTCACTGGCAGTGATGGCACTGCGCCAATAGCCGGTATTGAGATAATTCGGCTCGATAGCGATTTGTTGGTGATAACAGGCTAAGGTCTTTTGTAGCCATGGCGTCGAAGTGAGAACAACATTGGCCTGTTTAACGATCGACTCGAGTTGCGGTCGCAGCTTTAAGTAAACCCCCTTTTTGTCTTTCGCTTCCGGCACATTGAATAAATCATCATCGATTTCATAGACATAATGAAAATCTCCCTGCTCTGCAGCAGCGGACAACAATGGCCAATGCTCCGCTTCGACTGCGGTGCGCTGAATAATCGCTGATGGCAACAATCCACGCTGAACACCTGCCAACAATTCAGCCGACGTGACGCGGACAAACTGAACCGGCCGCGACAATTGATTCTGCGTTTTGCCCCACAGCCGCACATAGGTCGAACCCGGGCCTTTTGTGCACTGTCGATTTGCCGGTGCAAGCACCGCAACAAGGGGCACCTCAGCGCCGAGCAACTGCCTTTTATAAGCCTGCAAGTAGCGCGCTGCCATAACTCGTGGACAATCAATCAAGGCGTCTTGCTGCTGCCAACGCACCAATGCGGCAATAGCATCGTTATAGGTCGTCGGCTGCAGGCAATCTTGGATAAAGGTGAAAAGTGCGGCCGTTTCGGTTTCGGTGTCACCAGAAAACACCCATCCGGCTTGAGACTGTTCGATGCGTTGTGCCACCGTCGGGAAATTAAAGCCAATTACTGGCACTCCGGCGGCCCAACTTTCGGTTAGGGTATGGCACCAGGTTTCATCCCAAACCGAGAAAATCACGCTGATATCCGGCGCAATCGCTTCCACCCGCTCCACAAACTCGGCGCGATGATACGCCCCATGTAAAACAACCCGCGGATCGATAATCGGCTCGGCAACCGTGCCAAGAAAATGAAATTCAAGACGCTGTTCCGTATCCAGTAACAATAACCGTCGTACCACGTCCAAGCCTTTCGCCGCATCAAGATTCCCCGGCACTAATAGCTTAATCACCGACGGTGGCGCAGTAATCGGCTCCGGACAGCGCATACGGCTAAACTCGCGACCATGTTCAATTACCGCAAAAGGCTTCTCGCTGGTCACCGAATAAACGCGCTGAATCAGTGCCTTGGCACTCTGTGACGTCGTAAAAAAACCATCGCATTCGGACAAAAACTGGGCGAATTTCTGCTGCCATTGAGGTAGCCAATCGCCACGTAACTCGGGTAATACACCGGTCCACAGCTCCGGCTTGCACTCACCCTGGCCGTTGGAACAATCACCACCGCAATAACGCCCCGCACCATCAATCAGTTTTACCGTCGGACAAACGGTATAAAAATCATGAAACGAGAACCACACCGTACACCCAAACAAGCGCGCTAACTTAGGCAAGGTTAACGAGTGCCACGCAATGTGGCGAATATGCACACCAGCAAAATCATAACGGCGTAGCCAGCCAGCAATCACTTGCTCGTATTCGACGCTGCGATGTCGCAGTGGCTCCACTTCTTCACTCAATGTATGCCGCGCCACGAGGGTTTCACCGCGCGATGTCACACGATACAAATACAGCACTCTGGTGTCACAGCGCAGCCACCACGGTTCGATCGTGTCGGTCGCGGCACGCATCAAATCCATATTGGTTTGTGGCGTACCACCGGTACGGGTCGAGGTCACATAGAGAATGCGCTCTTTCACCGGCTCTAAACATTCATCCAGCGCTTGCGCGCCAGCGAAACGAGCCGCAGCGATTTGTTGACCCTCAGAAAAAACACGAATGGCATGACTATAGTCGGGATAGCGTTGATTAATGATCGCCCGTCCCGCTTTCATCAACGCCGTTTTCTCATCGCCGAAACTCTTCGAGCGGCTGTGAAACACATAAGTTCGATCGTCAATAATGTTGCGCCAGCCATGTGATCGAGCGCGCATACAAAAGTCATTTTCTTCACCGTAGCCACGCGGAAAGGCTTCGGCGTCGAGACCACCCAATTCGTCAATAGCCTGGCGACGAATATATAAACAAAAGCCATTACCAGTCGGCACTTCGGGATACAAGCCTTTCGCTCGACGGCGAAACGCGAGGGCATACTCGGCTTCACTAACGCCCAGCGGCAACGGATTATCATTACCCATGGTTGGCGCCGAAAATGCACCTGCACGGTCCGACATTGGGGTCGCTGTGGCGATGCGAGGATCTTCCGCAATAGCTGCTTGCAAGCCCATTAACCAACGCGGCGTTACCCGCGCATCGGAGTTTAATAACACCACATCGCGATCGCCGGCCATGTCAATGCCCAGATTCACCGTGCGCGTAAAACCTAAATTTTCCGAGTTGCGGTGAACTCGCACGCGCTCATGCGTTGCTGCAGCTGCAAAAATGCGAGCAATTTCCGGATCGGTACTGGCGTCATCAATAAGAATAAATTCAACATTTTGATACGGCAGTTTTGGCGTATAGCGAAACAAGCAATCAAGGCACTGAGCAAATTCGTCTGCTGCATTAAACACGGGCACAATTACAGCAACCGGTGCATGCTGATATTCGCTATGGATTGGCGATAAACGCGGCTCTTCTGGCGCGCGCATGGCATTGCGGGCAAAAATTTTACCGTCAGGGAAACGCAATTCGACTTTATGCCGATCACCGACAATTAAGTCGGCCGGAATGCGCAAACGAAAACCACCTAGGCCGGTTGATTTGCCGTGACGTTTAAGGTCACCGCGACTAATATCGTTACGAATTTGGGTGAAGAACACACCGTCTATCAATACATCAATGGCAAACACAGCACTTGGCGCAGTGCGGCTTACTGCCCATCCGACCAGCTCACACTGTGCTTCCTTTTCAACACGGCCTTCATAGATACTAAAACGCTTGGAGTCGCTGGAGAAACTAATTTGCTCGGACTCTTGTTCGGACAAACGCTTTTTCACTAAATCGAGGTTAAAGCGAATCGAGCGTGCCAGCTTGGGTGTTTGGCTAATGGCTGCTTGGAAGAGCTTTGCTGCCAACGCATAGTCGCCAGCTCGAAAAGCACGATTGCCGCGTTCAAAAAAGCTACTCATCGACTCGCCACCTGTTTTTCGTAGGCGGCTAAATAGGCCGCGGCCATCCGTGCAACGGTACCATGTTGGCCTTCCTCTTGCTGCCAACGCAACACGGCTGCGCCTTTATCAGCAATATCTTGCGGCGCATGGGAAATGGCCACGAGTGCGTCGTACAGTTGTGCAGTTGCAGCGTCCGGCAACACCCAGCCGGCCTCAGCCTGACGAATACGCTCAGCAACCGTGGCATACTCAAACGCAATCACCGGCAAGCCGGCGGCCCACATTTCCGTCAAGGTATGACACCAAGTTTCTTGCCAGATCGAAAACACCGCACCAACGTGCGGCCGAATAGCCGCTACGCGCTCAACAAAATCATCGCGTTCGTAGTTACCGTGAAACGTGATCTGTGGATGTTCTAAATCAACATTGCTATGGCCGAGCACATGAAAATGCAAACGCTGTCCTTGATCGTGCGCGAGTAGGCGTTTAATCCAAGTGCCGCCCTTCGCTGCGGTTATATTGCCGGGCAAAAGTATTTGTAGCGGCTCGTCGTTGAGTTTCACCGCCCGTGCGTCGGCAAAACGGTTAAAATCACGGCCATGAGCAATTACTTCGAATGGCACCTTTGGCAAGGACAAGCGCTTTTCAATCAGCGTTTTTGCTGCCTCATGGGTGGTAAAAAAGCCATCACAAACCGCCAGCGCATCATTCATTTGTTGTTGCCAGCGATGCACCCACCCCTGTTTAAGTGTTGGGAACGCGCCATGCGGCCACAGATCGGGCTCACACGCTCCAGTCGCTTGGCTACGCGAACAGTCACCGGCACAAAACTTATCGTCACCGTCCAACAACTTGATCGTCGGACAAACCGTGTAAAAGTCATGAAACGAATGAAACACCGCGAGCCCTAACGACTTGGCAATCCGCGGTAAATTGAGCGAGTGCCACGCCAAGTGGCGCACATGCAAGAGCTCAAAGTCATAGTCTTGTAGCCAATGACTCAGCAAGCGATCGTACTCGGCACTGGTGTGCAATAGAGGACTAATATGCTGCGGCAATTGCACCCGCTCGAGCAATTCAAAGCCTGCGAGGTCGTCGCCACTCAGCACCTCTTCATGCGTCTCGCGGCGGCGATACAATGACAATATCTTGCTGTCACAGTGCAGTAACCAAGGCTGGTAACGGTCGGAGACTGCCGCCATTAAGTCTTGATTGGTTTGTGGTGTGCCACCGGTTAAGGTCGCAACCACATATAAAGCCCGTGGCCGCGCTTCCAAGTGCATTTGCGTTGCCGCTAATTGCACCTGATAACGCACGCCTAACATGCGATAGTCGCTTTCACAGCGCTGCAGTGCGATCCAAGTTTCCGGGTCATAATCGCCAGCTTGTGCATTGGCTGGATCATGTAATGGCGTCGTATCATGACTCCACACGAGCGTATTGTCGGCAATTAAATGACGGTGCCCTTGGCTGCGAGCAAACTGCGCAAAGGCTGCAAACATCGCGCTGATCGTGGCAAATTGGTGGTGCTGATGTGCGTTCAAGAATGACTGCCACTGTGTTTGGACAAGATAAACACAATCGGTGTTGACCACCGGCACTTCCGGCACAATACCGTGGACGTAGCGACGCACCGACTGCAATAAATTCGGCCGCTCCGCCGCCGTGGTCGACGACAAATCCTGCGCGTGCGGCAGTGCCGAAAACACCCCGGGGCGATTACTGACTGCCGAAAGCGAAGCTAAAGCCGTCTGCGTACTCGCCCGGTAACGCAAACCACGCAGCCAGTTCGGTGCTTGTTCGGTGTCGGCTTTGAGCCAAACCCAATCTTGCGTTAGGGTCGCGGTTACCTCTGTAAATGCGGCAGTGCGTTGTTCCACTTCACTTGCATGGATCGTCAATCGATCAGTCAGTTCGTCGTGCGCTGTAAGCGCTTGCGCTTGCGTCAACGAGCACAGCACATGCACTGGATGCTGCGGCGCAACACCACGCAGCAAGGCCTCGAAGCGCTGACATAATTTCCGCCCCTGCAGGTCACCTGCATCAATTACCACCGACGGCGAATTCAGCGCCGGCAGTTTTAGCGGTGTGTAGTCTTGAGGTAACGAAGCGCGCTGCTTCGTTGTCCACTCACTAAGACGTGTTTTATCTGCATATTCAACGGTAATTTTTTGTGCTTTACGCTTAAACAGTGCCGGCGGTAAGCGCAAATTAAAGCCACCGATATCGCCGCTGAATAAACGTTTACGCAGTCCCGGCTTTGGCTCGTCCGCCAGTAAATCGGTATAATGGAGATCATTGAGAAAAACGCGTAAGGCTTGTGGCTGTTCGGCATTGAGTTCATCGATTGCCCAGCCGCGCAGGGTCCAGTCAGTAAATGACTCGAGCTTGCCGATCAACACCGATGCGCGTTGCTCGGCAAGTGCCCGATCGAGCTCAAGACGTCGAGCCGCCGGTATTCGCTGTTTTAGCAGTGTGAGGTTAAAAGCAACATGCTGGTTGTTACCCACCGCGTCCTGCTGACACAGCTTTAAATACAGGTAGGCATGCTCATAGCGGCGTCCGCGAAATGCCTCCAAGGCTCGTTCAAACCATGCGTCCTGCAACTCTGTCATCATTCTTATTCTTATTTATTGACCAATTTTAACAAGTAATCGCCATACTGGGTTTTCGCCAAGCTCTCGCCATGCAGACGAACCTGCTCATCAGTAATCCAGCCATTTTTCCAGCTAATTTCTTCCAAACAGGCGATTTTCAAGCCCTGACGATGCTCGATCGTTTGCACATAAGCACTGGCCTCCAGTAGCGAGTCGTGGGTACCCGTGTCGAGCCAGGCAAAGCCCCGACCAAGGCGCTCAACGTGCAAATCGCCGCGCTCTAAATACGCATTATTAACACTGGTAATCTCTAATTCGCCACGCGCTGAGGGCTTCACCTGCTTGGCTATCTCCACCACGTCATTGTCGTAAAAATACAAGCCAGTCACGGCGAAACTCGACCGAGGCCGTACTGGCTTCTCTTCAATCGAAAGTGCACGATAATTGTCGTCAAACTCGACCACACCAAAACGTTCTGGGTCTTTAACCATATAACCAAAAATGGTCAATAAATAAGAATAAGAAT
>JAMCWV010000254.1 GCA_023481025.1 Gammaproteobacteria bacterium | reverse complement strand
CCCTTCAATTTGCGCCTCTGCAATTAGCGTTTGGATATACTGGGCGATTGCTTTGTGACGTACCTTTTCGTTTAGATAATCACGAATTTTGGTTTTCACAGCACTGTAATCCAGCGGTTGGCCCGGTACTTTGCGCTCAACCCAAACGACGTGAAAGCCATATCGGCTTTCCACCGGCGAGTCATACAAGCCTGGCTCAAGGGCAAACACAATCCGTTCAAACTCGGGGACGGTTTGGCCGCGACTCAGTTGCCCCAAGCTACCACCCGTTTCCTTCGACGGGCACGACGAGTGACCGCGCGCCAAGCCAGCGAAATCTCCACCGCTTTGCAATTGCTTGATCACTTCCTCCGCCAGCGCCAAAGCTTCCATGCGACCTTTATTGTCGTCCGGTGCCGCTGCAAGCAAAATATGGCGAACTTCTAACAATGGCGAGGTCGTGAAACGCTCTCGATTTGCTTGAAAGTAATGCTCGCATTCTTCATCTTGTGCTTCAGGAATATGGACTTCTTTGTCAATCAAACGCTCAACGAAGTCTTGGTCCGCTGCATCAGCATTGGCGGAAGCTACTTTAAAACCGAGTTCTTTCGCGCGCTGTTTGAAAAGCTCACCAATAATCAAAGCTTCAGCTGCTTTTTTCATGGCTTCTTGTTGACTCTCTGCTGGATGATATTGCATCTCTTCCAGAACTGATTTTTCTTCAATGGTAGTGTCATTGACACGAATCATATAAACCTCTCTTTCATCGGCCACGAGCTCCAGACCCTTGGCTGATAAAAGCGTGGAGAGTGATTAAGGCATCCTCTCCACGCCTAGACTTCAGGCTCTTCGTTACTAATACGCGATTAGTAGCGACGACGAACGATTTGATGGCTGCGGCCAAAGTACTTCACTGGCACGCTCCAAATATGCACTAAGCGACTGAATGGGAACAGGACGAATAACGTCACACCCCAGAACACGTGGGCTTTGTAGATCCAGTGCATGTCAGCCAAGAAACTCACCGCTTCAGCTGGACGGAACGTCAACAAGTGACGGCTCCAGCTCATCAGATCTTTCATGACGTAACCATCCATATGACCGGTAGAAACCGGAATCGTGATGAGTCCTAAAATCAACTGCCAGTAGATCAGTAGCAAAATCAGCGTGTCCATCACCGAGCTGCTAGCCCGCACGCGCGGATTGAATAAACGGCGATACACCAGCATGGTTAAACCAATGAAGCACATAATGCCGAAGAATCCACCCACACCCATCGCAATCATTTGTTTCTGAGCTAAAGTCACACCAAAGAAGTCCCAGACTTCATACGGAATCACCAAGCCACCGAAATGCCCCAGAAAGATCATGATGATACCCACATGGAAAAACACACTGGCAATCCGGAAAAAGTTCTTATCCAAGATTTGACTCGACTGTGCTTTCCACGTGAACTGTTCACGGTCATAGCGAAGCGCGCTGCCAACAAAGAAAATGACAGACGCGATGTAGGGATAAATCCCAAAAAGTAACATGTCGACGAAGTTCATGATCAGTTTCCTCGTTGAGCTTCTGTCTGAGCTGCATCAGTAATGTCAGCCCAGTTAATCGGGACGTACTGGTCTTTGCGTTGGGTTTCTGAAGGCTTGTTAACCGCTGTGCTGCAGCCATCTGCCTGCGAGTCAGGGCCAAACTTGACCATTTCTTCTTCCCAAACCTTATCCAGCTCTTCTTTCGTGTCGTCGCGCTTTTCATTGGCGATTTGCTCACGCACGTCGGCAATGTCAACACTGACACCAGAAAGCTCCAACAAGGCATGCAGTACCGCGGCATAGTCGCTATCGCGCTGCTCTAAACGAGCTGCCAATAAAGCGAGGATATGCGCCACTTCTTCTAAACCAAGGCGCAGGTTCTCTTCACCTTGAGTGGAGAGAAACTCAAGGTAAAGAGGGATGTAATCAGGGAGCTCGCGCACCCCAATTTCCAAGCCTGCTTCTTTGTATTGGTTCATCAAGTTAACCATGGCTTGACCGCGATCGCGCGACTCACCATGGACGTGTTCAAACAACAGCAGTGACAGTGAACGCCCACGCTCGAATAAGGTGTCATACTCAGATTGCCAGTCCATTAAGTCACCATTAAAGCGAGTCGACACAAACGCACTCAACGCTTGCTGACGCTCCACCGATAACGGCGACTCGGCAATAATGGCCTGAATATCTTCCTGTGCTGCAAGTAATCCCGGACGAGGATAATCAAGCAGCAATGATAAAACTCTTGCGATTTGCATATTGATTAATCCTTCATAACCACAGGGATGACTTTACGAACACCTTTCTTATCGCTGCCGAACAAGCTGAGATCGCTTTCGCCACCACCACAACCGTTGCCGAAGCTAAAGCCGCATTCGCCTTTTAAATCGTAAGCGTTTTGCGCATAGGCTCGTGCGCTGGTTGGTATGACAAAGCGGTCTTCGAAGTTGGCCAACGCCATGTAGCGATACATCTCTTCTACTTGGTTGGGTGTTAGGCCCACTTGCTTCAGCACTTCAAAGTCTTCGACACCGTCGACATTTTGTGACCGTTTGAAGGCACGCATCGCAATCATGCGCTCGAGCGCACGGACAACCGGCGCCTCATCACCTGCGGTAAGCATATTGGCGAGATAACGCAACGGAATCCGCAGTGATTTCAGATCTGGAATTTCGCCGTTCATGCCGACATGGCCTGCTTCCACCGCAGTTTGAATTGGCGACAATGGAGGTACATACCAAACCATTGGCAACGTGCGGTACTCTGGGTGCAATGGCAGTGCTACTTTCCATTCCATCGCCATCATATACACCGGCGAACGCTGTGCTGCTTTCAACCAGTTGTCGGCAATCCCTTCTTTCTTGGCCGCGGCAATGACTTCAGGGTCAAACGGATCCAAGAATAGGTCTAACTGAGCTTGATAGAGATCTTTCTCGTTCGGGGTATTGGCTGCCGCTTCAATCTTGTCCGCGTCATACAACAACACGCCTAAGTAACGAATCCGGCCGACACAAGTTTCTGAACAAGTGGTTGGCTGACCCGCTTCAATCCGTGGGTAACAGAAGGTGCATTTTTCTGATTTACCGGTTTTCCAGTTGTAGTAAATCTTCTTATACGGACAACCCGATACACACATGCGCCAACCGCGGCATTTGTCTTGGTCAATCAAGACAATACCGTCTTCTTCACGCTTATAAATCGCGCCAGAAGGACAGGCAGCCACACAGGCTGGGTTTAAGCAGTGCTCACACAAACGTGGCAAATACATCATGAAGGTCTTTTCAAACTGACCATAGATGTCTTTTTGCACCACTTCGTTGAAGTTGGTGTCACGTTTCCGCTTCTCGAACTCGGTTCCGAGAATCTCTTCCCAGTTTGGACCCCATTCGATTTTTTCCATGCGCTGGCCGCTAATCAGTGAACGCGGACGCGCAACCGGTTGGTGCTTGGTATCGCCAACATTGTGTAAGTGCTGATAATCAAAATCGAACGGCTCATAGTAGTCGTCGATTTGTGGTAAGTCTGGGTTAGCAAAAATGTTTGCCAAAATACGCAGTTTGCCACCGATTTTCAGTTGCAACTTGCCTTTACTGGTACGCTCCCAGCCACCTTTCCATTTGTCTTGGTTTTCCCACTCTTTCGGGAAGCCTACGCCAGGCTTGGTTTCAACGTTGTTGAACCAGGCGTACTCCACACCTTCACGTGAGGTCCAGACGTTCTTACAGGTGATTGAACAAGTATGACAACCGATACACTTGTCCAGATTTAACACCATGCCAATCTGAGCTCTAACTTTCATAATCGTCTTCCTAAAATCTGGTGCAGGTCGGGCGCTTGCGCACTAGGCAGCAAGCGCCAACTCATCACTTCGTATCCAGCCAATCAACCTTGTCCATTTTGCGGACAATGACAAACTCGTCGCGGTTACAGCCGACCGTGCCGTAGTAGTTGAAGCCGTAGCTCTGCTGCGCGTAGCCGCCAATCATGTGGGTTGGCTTCATAACTGCACGCGTTACCGAGTTATGGATACCACCGCGGGTTCCGGTCATTTCTGAGCCCGGTACGTTCACAATCCGCTCTTGAGCGTGATACATCATGCTCATCCCTTCCGGTACTCGTTGCGAAACAACCGCACGTGCTGAGATAGAACCGTTGACGTTGAAGATTTCGATCCAGTCGTTATCTTCAATACCTGCTGCTTTCGCGTCGATCTCACTGAGCCACACAATCGGGCCACCACGCGACAACGTCAGCATGAGCAAGTTGTCCGAATAGGTGCTGTGAATCCCCCACTTCTGGTGCGGCGTTAAGAAGTTGAGAACGATCTCTTTGTTACCGTTCGGCTTCTTGTTCAGTACCGGCTGCACCGTCTTCAAGTTAATCGGTGGCTTGTACACGCACAGGGTTTCACCGAAGTCACGCATCCATTCATGATCTTGATAGAACTGTTGACGACCGGTAATGGTGCGCCATGGAATCAATTCATGAACGTTGGTGTAACCTGCGTTGTAAGACACGTGCTCGTCTTCCAAACCTGACCAAGTGGGCGAAGAGATAATCTTCCGTGGTTGCGCCACGATGTCGTGGAAGCGGATTTTTTCGTCTTCTTTCGGCTTGGCTAAATGGGTATGATCACGCCCAGTAAACTCGCTTAGCGCGCCCCAAGCTTTCACCGCAACTTGACCATTAGTCTCTGGCGCCAACGAGAGTATGACCTCGCACGCATCAATTGCCGTTTCAATCTTCGGCCGACCTTGGTTGGCGCCTTCTTCCACATGCTTGCGATTGAGTTTGCCAAGGAAATCCACTTCGTCTTGAGTATTCCAATTAATGCCTTTACCGCCATTGCCCAACTTGTCCATGAGTGGACCAAGCGAAGTAAAACGGTGATAGGTATTTGGGTAATCACGTTCGACTTCCACCAAATTCGGCATGGTTTGGCCAGGGACTGGCTCACATTCGCCTTTCCACCACGCTTTCACGCCATAGGGCTGGGCTAACTCGTTCGGTGTATCGTGTTGCATCGGTACCGTGACCAGATCTTTTTCAACACCAAGGTGACCAACGCAAACCCGCGAGAACTCTTTCGCAATGCCTTTAAAGATTTCCCAATCACTGCGCGCTTCCCAAACCGGATCAACGGCGGCAGTTAATGGGTGAATAAACGGATGCATATCCGAAGTATTCATGTCGTCTTTTTCATACCAAGTTGCGGTTGGTAAAACGATGTCTGAATACAAGCAAGTGGTCGACATGCGGAAGTCGAGGGTCACCCATAGGTCCACTTTACCTTCGGCACCTTCACCGCCCCATTCAACATCATCTGGCTTCTGACCACCGAATTCACCTAAGTCTTTACCGAGCAAGCCATGCTTGGTGCCGAGTAAATGCTTGAGCATGTACTCATGACCTTTACCGGATGAACCAAGCAAGTTAGAGCGCCAAATAAACATGTTGCGTGGGAAATTCTGTGGGTTCTCGGGTTGCTCACAAGCAAACTTCAAGCTGCCACTTTTCAGTTGATCAACCACATAGTCTTTTACGTCCATGCCAGCTTTTTCTGCTGCAGCAGCAATGCCGAGCGGGTTGGTGCCTAACTGCGGCGCACTCGGTAACCAGCCCATACGTTCTGCACGCGTGTTGTAATCGATAATGCTCGATTTCCACTTGTTCGGGTTCGCCAGCGGTGATACGACTTCAGTCATTTCTAACTTCTCGTAACGCCATTGACTCGAATGGTTATAGAAGAATGATGTACCGTTCATGTGCCGTGGTGGACGTTGCCAGTCAAGCGCAAACGCCAATGGCGCCCAACCGGTTTGTGGCCGCAGTTTTTCCTGACCAACGTAGTGCGCCCAACCACCACCACTTTGACCGATACAGCCACACATCATCAACATATTGATGAGGCCGCGGTAGTTCATGTCCATGTGATACCAGTGGTTTAGTGCAGCACCAACGATGACCATTGAACGACCTTTGGTTTTGTCGGCATTGCGACCAAACTCACGGGCAATTCGAATGACATCTTGTGGGTCAACACCTGTAATCTTCTTCTGCCATGCTGGCGTATACGGGATGTCGTCTTCGTAGCTTTGAGCTCGGTTCGGATCGTTCAAACCGTTGTCGACACCGTAGTTGGCTAACATTAAGTCAAAGACAGTCGCAACGAGCGCAGACTCACCGTTGGCAAGCTGAACGCGCTTCGCCGGGATCTTACGCATTTGGATTTCATCGTGATCGGTATGTTGGAAATACTCATACTCATGTGGCTTGCCACCAAAATAAGGGAACGCCACATCAGCGATTTCGTCTGAGTGATCTTTTAATGACAAATGTAGGTCGACGTCGCCTTGATTGTCTTTTTGCTCAAGGTTCCACTTGCCTTTTTGGCCCCAGCGATAACCAATAGCGCCATTTGGACTCACTAGTCGGTCGCCGTTACGGTCAATCGCAATGGTTTTCCAATCTGGGTTATTGTCTTCACCCAAGTTATCAACTAAGTCCGCGGCACGCAGGAAACGGCCTTGTGTCAGCTTGCCATTCTCTTCTTCCAACATAACCAACATCGGCATGTCGGTATAGCGACGAACGTAGTCAGTGAAGTAGGCGCTTGGCTGATCGACGTGGAATTCTTTCAGAATCACGTGTCCAAAAGCCATTGCTAGTGCTGCGTCGGTTCCTTGGCGAGGTGCTAACCAAGTGTCACCAAACTTTGATGCTTCAGAGTAGTCTGATGTAATGACACAAGTTTTGGTCCCTTTGTAACGAACTTCGGTTAAGAAGTGCGCGTCTGGGGTCCGTGTTTGTGGCACGTTTGAGCCCCAAACAATGATGTAGTTCGAGTTATACCAGTCGGCTGATTCAGGCACGTCCGTTTGCTCACCCCAAATCTGTGGTGAGGCTGGTGGTAGATCACAATACCAGTCATAGAAGCTCAGACAGTTGCCGCCAATCAATGACAAGTAACGCGCACCTGCTGCGTAAGAAACCATCGACATGGCTGGAATTGGTGAGAAACCGGTGACACGGTCAGGTCCATAGGTCTTCGTGGTGTACACGTTTGACGCAGCAATCAGCTCGTTCACTTCGTCCCACGACGCCCGCACGAAGCCGCCCAATCCGCGACGTTCTTTGTAGCTTTTCGCTTTTGCCGGATCAGAAACAATCGACTCCCACGCTTTCACTGGGTCGCTATGCTGCTGTTTCGCTTCGCGCCACAATTTCATCAGCTGCTGACGGACTTTTGGATACTTCAAGCGGTTGGCGCTGTAAATATACCAAGAGTAGCTGGCTCCACGTGGGCAGCCACGCGGTTCGTGATTAGGTAGGTCAGGCCGCGTGCGTGGGTAATCCGTTTGTTGCGTTTCCCACGTGACGAGGCCATCTTTGACGTAAATTTTCCAGCTACACGAACCGGTACAGTTTACTCCGTGAGTAGAACGTACTACCTTATCGTGCTGCCAACGCTGGCGATAACCTTGTTCCCAGGTGCGATCTTCATTGGTTGAGACCCCATGGCCATTGGCAAAGGGTTCTTTCTTCAAATTGAAGAAGCGCAGTTTATCGAGTAAATGACTCATTTTTCAGACTCCAGTCCAGCTACTGCATT
>JAMCWV010000096.1:4179-7640 GCA_023481025.1 Gammaproteobacteria bacterium | reverse complement strand
TTCATTTCTTTTTCTTTGATTTAGTCTGGTTTCTAGCTGTTTGGGGTCGGGAAGATTGGTTGTGGTTGACGGCGTTAAGTGTGGTAGCACTATACGCCAGCGCTTGGCGGTATTTGTGGGCTCGACGGTACATGTTAGTCACGTTAATTGGCGTGGGCTTGCTAGCTGAATACCTGATGGTTGCAGTGGGCGCGATCCGTTTTACCGGCACTGACTTGCTTCCAGCGTGGTTGATTCTACTCTGGCTTGGTTTCGCTGCGATGGCATTGGTTGTATTCACATGGCTGCAGGGGCGTTATGTGTTAGCGTTCATTGCAGGTGTGATCTTCGGGCCAATTACCTATTTTGCTGGTGTGGGTTTAGGCGCCGCGGAGCGTTTAACTAGCCCGGTATTAATGGCTGTAGGCTATTCATTGATCTGGGGACTATTAATGCTGCTGGTAGTTCGTATGGTTGCTCTTGGAAAGGATAAGGAACGACGCTATGTGTAAGTTAAATCGTATTTGGGTATCTTGCTGCGCAGCAATCATGCTTGCTGCGAGTGCGCTTATGGTGCCAACGGCGCAGGCGCAGCAGCAATGCTATGCTGACGTGACAGACGATCTTAGTAAGGTCGGTGAGACCCGTTTGCGTGTGTATTTTTTTCGTGTCTACGATGCGACCTTATTTACCGCATCAGGCGCTTATCCCGATGAGCAAGAGACCGCTTTGCAACTTAATTACTTACGCGACATTCGCGCTCAGCAATTAATTGATACGACGCGCGATGAATGGAACAAATTAGGCTACAGCGTCGACGCCGAAGCGGAGGCTTGGCTTGCACAGCTTGGTCAAATATGGCCTGACGTCAGCCAAGGGGATTGCCTTATTGCACGTCACGTTGACCAACAGATCAGGTTTTACAACGAGCAAGGGTTGCTAGGTGCAATTAATGATCAGAACTTCGCTGAGCGTTTTCTAGCAATTTGGTTAAGCGAACAATCAAGTTTTCGTCGCAATCGTGACGAGTTAGTGGGAGCACGATAATGAAACAATTTTTCGCGGTATGCCTAGCGTTGTTTATTTTAACGGGTTGTTCGGCCAGTATTGATGACTATGCAGGCACCACACCGGAGCTCAAGCTTGAAGAATTTTTTAATGGACCACTGACTGCTCATGGTGTCGTACAAAGTCGTTCAGGCGAAGTGACAGGTCGTTTTACTGCCACCATGGTAGGTACATGGGACGGCAACGAGGGTGTTCTGGACGAAGACTTTTTCTGGGACGATGGTCGTGAGGAAAAACGTATTTGGTACTTAACCAAAACGGGGCCGAACACGTATGAGGGCACTGCCGGTGATGTCGTCGGCACGGCCGTAGGCACGACCTCTGGTTTAGCACTAAATTGGGTATATCAATTGCAAGTCGAAGCTGGTGGGCGCGAACTCAAAGTGACACTTGATGATTGGATGTATCTTATCGACGAAGACCGCATGATCAATCGTACACGCATGACCTATTTTGGCTTTCACGTGGGCGATATCACAATTTACATTGAGCGTAATCCGCAAAGCTAGGGTTGTAGCACTTGAGTTTTTTGCTAGCTAGCCGATAATGACTAGAGAGTTGAGCTTCACGGTAATAATCGGCTTGACGTGTATCGATTTAGTTTATTGCGATAAGAGGCTGTCATGGCTGGTGTTTGTTTTACGTACAATAGTCGTCAGTTTTTGGGCCAAACGGTGTTCATCAAGCGTGGTGAGCACCAAGGTAAAATGGGTCAAGTTGTACGCGAACTAGATGACGACAACTACGAAATAAGTATGGGAGATTTTGGGCCACAAAAGCTCAAATTTCATCGTAGCTCTTTCTTAATTCATCGTCACCGGAAAGTGCGCGTACCCTTGGTTCGGGGTTAATCTCAATCACAGCACCAGGGCATCGAGTCAGTCAAACTCGCGCCCATGTTACCTACAACCTATTTTTGACGACTGCTTTGCATGCCACGTGGTGGCTTGCAATCGGCTGGCAGTGCGGTTAAATATTTCTGCCAGCTTTCAGCGGCGAAATTTCCACCCGCTGATTTCTTGGTTTTTGATTTACTCGCTTGGTTTGACTTTGTGTTCGAACTTTTCCTGGCCTTTGTCTTGGGTTTTGCATCGGCTTTTGGTGTCGATTTTGACGACTTCAACTCTTGAGTCCACTCCTCAAGCTGCGCTAAGCGCATATTCTTGCCGCCATCAACGCTATACCAGCCGTTATTCGCCTCAACTTTGGGCGCTTTGCCATGGGCCTTTTTATACGCAGTTTCAAAGTCTTCAAGTACCTGATCTTTATCCAGCTCACTCATTCGGTTAGTCCTTCGTTTGGTCCTGTTGTGTTACTATTTATTTTCGCTTGATATTTATATAACCGACTTTTTAACAACTGTCTAATTTTCCAGCTTGTTGCCCAGCGCGCCTGTCAACAAATTTGGACTCATATGATTAGCCATTAAGTCAAGGAGAGCTCATGTCTGTATCCCGTAGCGAATTGCTCGACACATTAAATACTTGGTTACGCCCTCAGGACTATCAGGATTACTGTCCAAATGGTCTTCAAGTGGAAGGACAGGCAACAATTGGCCATATCGTAACTGGGGTGACTGCGTCCCAGGCGTTAATCGATGCAGCCGTTGAGCGCGGTGCTGATACGTTACTAGTGCATCATGGTTATTTTTGGAAAGGCGAGTCGGCGGTCATTACTGGCATGAAGTATCAGCGCATCAAGCGGTTACTTGCCCACGATATGAACCTAATCGCGTTTCATTTGCCCCTCGACGGGCATCCGGAACTGGGTAATAACATAGGCCTGGCACGAGCACTTAACTTAAAGGATATTCGGCCCGTGACGCAGATAATGCCTCAGGGTATCGTTTATCAAGGGCTAGCAGGCAATATTGAGCTCGATGAGTTTGCTGCGCGCTTAAGCGCTGCGGTGGGTCGTGACTTGGTAGCTAAGGTATCAGGTGGTGGCCATCAAGTTCAGCGTGTTGCCCTGTGCACCGGTGGTGGGCAAAGTTTCATTGATGCTGCCTGTGATGCAGGCGCCGACACCTTTATAAGTGGTGAAATATCAGAGCAAACTGTGCATGTTGCACGTGAACGCGGTATTCACTATTTAGCGGCAGGCCATCATGCAACGGAACGTTTCGGCGCGCGAGCACTGGGTGAAGCGCTCGCCCAGACGTTGAACATTAACGTGGAGTTTATCGACATTGACAGTCCCGCATAAACCACATGATCGCGCGTTCGCCGACGATGTAGCGCGGTTTGAAAAAAATATTTACCAGACCTCCAAAGGGGTTATTCGCCAAGCAGTTTTAGCAGCTGACCTGGCCGCGTTAATTGCGAGTGAAAAACCACTACGGGTGTTAGACGTGGGTGCTGGTATTGGTCAGGTGAATCAGCTGTTCGCTAGGCAAGGTCATCAGGTTGTGCACT
>JAMCWV010000096.1:400-4169 GCA_023481025.1 Gammaproteobacteria bacterium | reverse complement strand
GCAAATGGTACAAGCGGCGCAAAAAGCGCATCAACAAGCTGGCTTGTGTGCACAGTATCGTTATGAGGTGGCGGGGTTACAGGCGCTACCAGAGCGGCTCGCTGGGCAAACATTTGATGTCATTTTATGTCATGCAGTACTTGAATGGCTGGCGCAACCAGAACGTGCCCTTGCAACGCTGCGGCCATTGTTGGCCGAGCATGGCTGGGTGTCGCTGATGTTTTATAATCGCCGTGCCAAAGAGATGGCAAACTTAGTGTACGGTAACTTTGATTATGTTAGGGCAGGGCTTGAAGTCAAAAAGAAAGTACGGTTTAGTCCTCAGCGGCCTCTTTATATTGAGCACGTAAAAGATTGGGCATTGGCTCAACAGCTCACTGTCTTTAAGCACAGTGGCGTGCGGTGCATTCATGATTATTTGCGCGAGCGGGAAGATCAGGCTCGTGACGATTTAGTTGCAATGGAGCTTTTGTATCGCCAGCAAGACCCGTTCCGGCAATTGGGTCGTTACCAGCACTTGCTGCTGCGTAGTGAGCGTTAAACAATGATTGGCAACTTATAATTTAGTCATTTGGCTTAACCTAGGAGTGATAATGAGTAAGAAATTAGCATTTATCGGTATGGGCGTGATGGGCTACCCCATGGCAGGACACTTACAGCAAGCCGGTTATGATGTCTGCGTATATAACCGTACCGCGAGTAAAGCCGAGGCTTGGTGTGAGCAGCATGGCGGCCGCGCGGCAAGCACCCCAGCAGCGGCAGCTTTGGATGCAGAGGTGGTGTTTGTGTGTGTTGGTAACGATGATGACGTACGTAGTGTGGTATACGGCGAAGAGGGTGTACTTGCCAATATGCAACCGGGCAGTATTTTGATTGACCATACGACGGCATCGGCGGATCTGGCGCGCGAACTTGGCGCAGCCTGTGAAAAGCAAGGCGTGGAGTTCCTTGATGCACCAGTGTCTGGTGGCCAAGCCGGCGCCGAAAATGCCAAGCTGACGATTATGATGGGTGGTAGTGAGGACACCGTTGCTAAAGTGCAACCTATGTTGGATGTCATGTCACACCACAGTGGCTTGCAAGGACCTGTGGGTAGTGGCCAGTTAGCGAAAATGGTGAATCAGATATGTATTGCAGGTGTGTTGTCAGGGTTATCAGAGGGCTTAGCATTTGGTAAGCGTGCAGGCCTTGACCCAGAGGCTTTGGTAGCTGCAATTAGCAAAGGCTCTGCGGGTAGTTGGCAAATGGAAAATCGCTCTCACACGATGTGGCAGGGCGAATATGACTTTGGCTTCGCGGTGGATTGGATGCGCAAAGATTTAAACATTGCGATGCAAGAAGCGAGAAAAAATGGCGCAACTTTGCCTGTCACTGCGGTGATTGACCAGCTGTATGCTGAGGTGCAAGCGCTCGGTGGTGAGCGCTGGGACACCTCGTCATTGATGGCACGTTTAGTCAAGTTCCACTCATGACGCACTGACGCACGATTTTCGTGCTGGCAATAAAAAGCCCCACAATTGCGGGGCTTTCACTATTTAACTCTGCATCTAACTAATCGCTTTGAATCTTAACGGATACCCATGCGACGCAGGGCGTTGGTGCTAAAGTCGCTGCGACGAGGTGTAATGTCAAAGTTCATGTACTGGCTTTCTTCGTTGGCAAGGCCTAGGGTGATGTAACGACCGTTATTTAAGTCGTATACCGATTCCATCGCCATCCAAGGCACGTCGTTGCCATAGAATTGAACATGGTAGGCTTGCGAAATACGCCACAAGTCACCACGGCCATCATATTGGTCAATCACTGATGCTGTCCAAGTGTCTTCGTCGATGAAGAATGAACGACGCGAGTAAATCATGCGCTCGCCTTCTTTGAGTGTGGCTTCTACGTGCCAAACACGGTGCAACTCGTAACGGGTATACTCTGGGTTTTCGTGACCAGGCATAATGATATCGCTGTACGACAAGTCGGTGTTCATCAACTTGTAGTTGTTGTACGGGATATACATTTCTTTCTTGCCGACTAATTCCCAGTTGTACTTGTCTGGCGCGCCGTTGAACATATCTAACTGGTCAGACGTACGCAAACCGTCAGATGCTGTACCTGGACCGTCATAGGCAACGTTTGGTGCACGACGTACACGGCGCTGACCTGCGTTGTAAATCCAAGCGCGGCGGCCTTCACGAACCTGATCAATGGTATCGTGAACAAGAAGTACAGTACCCGTCAAACGACCTGGGGCCAATACTTGCTGTAGGAAGTAGAAAAGTACGTTGTCATCGTTCGCATCACGGCCACCTTCAAGGTACTCAGGCCATACTAACTGCTCACGCAAGCGAACCGCTTCGAAGCGACCATTCGACTGCACTGGAATTTGCGCCACAGTACGTTCAACGGCACCGCCGCGGTAACGGGTCAGGTGGTTCCAAATGACTTCCAAGCCATTTTCTGGAATTGGGAATGGGATAGCGACTTTGAAGTTCTCTAAGCCGTTACCGCCTTGCACTAATTCAGAACGGGTGGCATTACGCTTGATAATGTCAAAGATTTCTTGCGGGTAAGTCGATGTACGGCGTGTCTCGTATACCGGCATGTAGAAAGTGTCGTAACGCTCGAAAAGGGCAATCTGGCCCGGCGATAAGCGATCGCGGTGCTCGTCAAGGTTGTCACGGGTAATGGTATAAAGTGGCTCATCGTCAGCGAATGGATTGCGCGGACGGTTCACGTCTTCACCTGGACGTGATAACCCACCAGTCCATTCTGGAATTCGACCATCTGCGCTACCAGCACGCTCTGCACCGATCGGTGTCAAATCGTTGCCAAGACGCGCAGCTTCCTGCTCTGACACTGCTGCATAAACGCTAGCTGACACCAGCGAAAGCGCCATTACACCAGCGGTTAATAGAGTTTTTCTCATCATCTTTGTCCTTGTTACTGTGCTTATACTTGTTATAAGGGCTTCTTATAATCGCGTAAGCTACACCAAAAAATACCAAAATAAAATAAGCATTGCCTCACCTGCTTAGAATGAGAGCAATATTACATTTTTGCAACTATTTGTAAGACCAGAGAGTAAAAAATAAGTTTCACATCCTTTACACTAGGCTCACCCGCTTTTAAGCCCCGTTAAATTTAATCCTTTTATGAGTTTTTTTTAACTAAGGGGTTTTCAAACGCCTGTTAGACTATACAATCGGGGTTCACAGCGATATGGACGCCTCAGGAGATATACATGAAGTGGATCGCAATCTGTACAGCCTTGCTGGCTAGCTTTTCAGCACATGCGCAGCAAGCTGGCGACGATTACGACGTTATTTTTGCCCCATCCCCGCAAGCGCAACGAGCACAGCAGGGGGTTATGGTTGGGTTGAATCGATATTTAGACCAAACCGTTGTGGTTGGTGCGTTTGGTACTATTTTGACCAAACAGGGGGAGCAGGATTGGCAGCAAGCCGAGGTGCCAACCAGTGTGCTACTTACATCGGCGCATTATATCGATGCGAATACCATTTGGGTTTCGGGTCATGATGGCGTGTTGTTACGTAGCCAGGACGCTGGTGCAAGTTGGCAGCGCATGTTGGACGGCTTTCAGTTGCTCAATAAAGAACTGGAGTGGTTACAAGAACGTGAAGCTACCTTGCTGACGCGAATTGAAGACGCAGAAGACGACGATGAAGCGGCTGAGTATGAGTTTTTACTCGATGAACTCTCATTTCAAGTTCAGGCAGCTGAAATTCAGCAGGACGTAGGGCCAACCAAACCGTTATTT
>JAMCWV010000096.1:0-390 GCA_023481025.1 Gammaproteobacteria bacterium | reverse complement strand
GTGTTGTTTACTGACGCTGAGCACGGTTTTGCGGTCGGCGCGTTTGGAATGTTGCTTGAAACCCACGACGGCGGCAGCTCATGGGCTATTGTCAGTGAGCGTTTAGATAACCCAACGGCATTTCACCTCAACAAATTAGTCAGCAATGACGCAGGCGATATTTTTGTGATTGCCGAAGCGGGGCATCTGTTTCGCAGCGACGACAATGGCGCTAGCTTTGAATTGTTAGATTCACCTTATCACGGCTCATTCTTTGGCGGTTTATTTGACCAACAAGGGCGCTTTTGGGTCTATGGTTTGCGTGGCAACGTATTTGTGTCTGAAGACAACGGCGATACATTTAATGCGCTCAACTCAAATACACGATACAACTTAAACAGCGGTACTGTA
>JAMCWV010000125.1 GCA_023481025.1 Gammaproteobacteria bacterium | reverse complement strand
CTTAAAAGCCAACCAAAACATGGCCCAGCTTTCCGAAGAATTAACTTCAACCGAAAACAAAGTCGCGTTTTCGCGCCAAGCGTTTAATGACTCGGTAATGCAATACAACACCTATAAGCAAGGCTTCCCACCGGTGATTTTCGCAGGCATGTTTGGTCATGCGGCGGACGCAAGTTTGCTAGAATTCGAGGATCGTGAAGCAATTCAACAAGCACCACAAGTGAAGTTCTAAGGGGTGCTGCATGGCAGCAATGGATTTTTTTGAACATCAGGCGGTTGCCAAACGAAACACCCGTCTGCTCGTTATCTTGTTTGGGTTGGCAGTGATCTGCTTGCTCACCCTCACCGGTCTCTTGGTCGCTGCGTTTAGTGGCGGCCTTGGGCAAACTCAAAATGGCCAACAGCCTGCTGAGTTTTACATGCATTGGGACATTGTGCTGGCAGTCACCGGCATGGTGCTCTCAGCCATTAGTTTGGCGGTGTTGTACAAATGGGTGATTTTGAAAGGTGGCGGTAAAGTGGTGGCCGAAAGTCTCGGTGGCCGGCGCCTCAGTCCAGACAGTACCGACCCAGTTGAACGCAAAATTCTCAATGTCGTTGAAGAAATGGCAATCGCTGCGAATATGCCGGTTCCCCCTGTGTATTTGCTCGACAGCGAAGAAGGGATCAATGCATTTGCCGCGGGCTATTCACCACAGGACGCTGTGATTGGTATAACCCGTGGCAGCGTGGTGAACCTCACCCGTGATCAACTGCAAGGTGTGGTCGCCCATGAAATCGCGCACATCTTAAATGGCGACATGCGTTTAAACATTCGCATTATTGCAATTCTCAATGGGATATTATTTATCTCCCATGCGGGCTATTTGCTGATGCGAACCGGTATGTATAGCCGGCGTAACGACAAAAACCCGTTGCCCTTGCTCGGTATCGGGTTATTAATTATCGGCTCGATTGGCGTGTTGTTTGGCAACATCATTAAAGCCGCGGTGAGCCGTCAGCGCGAATATTTAGCCGACGCCTCAGCCGTGCAATTCACCCGCGATCCGAATGGGATTGGTGGTGCATTGGAGCAAATTGGGGCGCTGAGTGGCAGTCAAGGCTCTGGCAGTCAAGTGTCGAGCAAGAATGCCGACGAGGCCGCCCATTTGTTTTTCGGCCAAGCCATCAGTAAGGCTATGTCGATTTTTGCGACGCACCCGCCACTCCAGGATCGGATTAAGCGGATTCGTCCAAGTTGGGACGGCAAGTTCCGTGCTAACCCGCGCCCACAGTTACAAGCTGAGCTAGATGCACTTGGGGGCAACGACGCGAGCAAAACCGCGGCGGCAAAACAAGAGCAAGCGCGTCAGCGCATGGTGGAAACCATCACAACTGCAGCCACCATCGGCGCAGCGTTTGACCTGCCTTCGAGCTCGAATGACACCGTCAATGCCAATGAGCAGGAGCTCATTAGCGAAGCCCGCAACCAAGAAGGTGCCGAAGCACTGGTACTGGCCATGGCGTTAAGCGATAACGACGAAATTCGCGCGATTCAGCTGCAAGAAATTAGCCGCCAGCACACGGTGCAAATCAGTGCCCGCACCGCTGCAGATTTCGATAAGCTCAAGCCCTTTGAGCTGGAGAAGCGCCTTGCGTTTGTCGAGCGGGCCATACCTGCGTTAAAAACACTCAACCAACACGAAGCCTACGCGTTACTCAATACTTTGCATCAGGTGGTCGAGGCAGACCAGCAGACGTCTCTGTATGAGTGGTGTTTAACACAGATTGTGACCCGGTATGTGCGTGCTGAGTTTGAGCCGAACCGACGGGTAAAGGGCGTGGAGATGCGTCGGCAAAGTGATGCGGAATTCACCTTGTCAGTACTGGCTTGGTATGGTCACGACAACGATCAAGACGCACTGCACGCATTTAACAGTGGCGCCGGTATGTTTGACAAACGGCTTCAACCGTTCCGGCAGCAACCCTACAGTTTTGCTGAATTAGGCGACTGCTTAGAACGCATTAACCGCTGGTCGGTCACGGACAAAGCAACGCTCGTCCAAGCGTGGATTCTCTGTGTGCGCAGCGACGGCGAAATCAATGTCGTTGAACAAAAACTACTGCTGACACTTTGTGCCTGTATCGGTGAGCCACTGCCAACGTTAGAGTTGTAGCGCCAACAGTTCACGAATTTGGTCGGCAATGGCTTCCGGCCGCTCCTGCATAAAGCAATGACCACCCTGTGTTTGCGTAATCGGCAACTGCGGGGTGAATTGCTGCCACTGCTCTAACGCTTGATGCACAAACGGGTAAGTGCTATCACCCACTAACACTTGCGTGGGCACATCGAGCCTTGGCAAGGCTTTCCACAAGTTTGTTGCGTAACTACTGAAAATCTCAGATTCCCGTTGTGGAGCGCATTTTAACGCCCATAAACCCTGCTCATTACGGGTCATGGCATGGTCAACATAAGCACGCAGCGCCTCGTCATTCCAGCCTCGGAACATGCCGCGGTGCTGCAAACTCGAAAATGCCGCATCGGCATTCTCCCACGCTGCCCGGCGCTTCTTCGCTTTGCGTGCATATGGATTGAGTTTGTACAGGCCAGTTAGGCGCAGCATCGTTGCCCACTGCAGTAAATGGCGCGGAAATAAGATAGGGTCGAGGAGCAAGAGGCGGTCAAACGCTTGCGCGTCGCGGGTACCATATAAACTTGTCAACACACCTCCAAAACTGTGCCCCAGCCCGACTTTCAACACTGACTCATACTCCGGCCGGAACTGCTGCCAAACCGTTTCGGCTAATTCGGAGCTACGCTGCCAACCGACAAAGCGGCCGCCATGTTCACTGTCACCATGACCCTGGGCATCGTGTAAAAATAGATCGTAGTCGTTAGCGAGTGCTTGCCACAAAGGCAAATAGGTCAACCCGGAATAGCTATTGCCGTGAATAAAGTGCAACACAGGTAGTCCACGTGGCTTAGTCCGCAGCCCAGTTAACTGAAAGCCTTCGGGCGCACGATACTGCCAGCGTAACCATTCGATACCGCCAATCACTTCCATGGCTAAACCCCTACACTCTGTCGGTTGAAAAATTCTAGAAACCACTCATTATACGCATATCCCCCGCGAAAGGCTTCCCGAGGAGCACCTCATGGCACAATGGATTACCGGAACGGTCGTTGAAAACAAACGCTGGAATGACCAACTTTTTAGTTTACGGGTGGAAGCGCCGCCATTTGATTTTATCGCCGGTCAATTTGTTCGCCTCGGATTACCCGGCAGCGACAAGCGCATTCAGCGCGCTTACTCGCTGGTCAACAGCCCTACTGACCCCATTCTCGATTTTCTGATCACCAGCGTGCCAAACGGTGAATTGTCGCCACGGCTTGATCTCCTGCAGCCGGGTGACACAGTCGAAGTAAGTCAACCGCCGTCAGGTTTTTTCATTCTCAGCGAAATCCCAGAAGGCGGAACTTTGTGGCTCATGAGCACCGGAACGGGCATAGGCCCTTACTTATCCATGCTCGGTACTGAGACGCCATGGCAGCGCTTCAAAAAAATCTACTTGGTGCATGGCGTACGCTACGGCCATGACCTGTGCTATCAAGAGCGCATCCAGCAATGGCAAATTGAGCACCCAGAGCAATTGGTTTATCAACCCGTTGTCACTCGCGAAGACTATTTTTGGCGAGATCACATTAGCGCCACCGAAACCAGAGCACTCAGCCAACGCATTCCGCAACTGATTGCCAGTGGCGAACTGGAAGCCGCGGTCGGCGGTGAGTTAAATGCCAACGCGCAAGTCCTGCTCTGTGGTAACCCACAGATGATCCTCGATGCCAAAGTGGCGCTGCTCGCCAAAGGCCTCGACAAGAACTTGCGCCGAAAACCCGGCAATGTCACTGTCGAACAATATTGGAAGTAAGCCGAAGCGCTGGCGTTTACATCCAGCGCTTGTTGTTCGTCGCGGTCAGCTCCAGCAACTCCGCTTTCAATGCCTGCGCAGTCTCTTGGCGCAGCCACGGAACGGTCAAGCTACCGCCGGCAGTATCGGCGCGTAACTGGCAACAGCCAAATAAACGCTGCCAAGGCGACTGTTGAATACTCACGCGCTGCATTTTCGCCGCTGGTACCCAGCGTTGACGTTGGCCTATCCAAGCAGTGCGCACCACCAGCCATTGTGGGTCGACATGCCAACCAAACCGACGCCACCAAACCCAGCGCCAAACTAACACCACGGCCGCACTCATGGCGCCAGCGATCGGATCAAAAATAGCCCCAACGACGACACCAATAATCAGCCAATAGCGAAACAGGAAGCCGATGTGTACGCGCTGCCAAGTCGCATTGGTCAATTGCAGATCCTGTGTCAGGGCCTCTAAGCGCGGCACGTTCAAAATCGGCACAGTAAAGCGACCCTCGGCCTTTTCGTGGTTCGCCCCAGCTTGCAGAATCCGTACACTCCAGCGACGCAATGCGCGCCCTACTAGGCCTTGGCGCATTTCAATCAACTGTAATTTCGGCATGCGAAAACTGCGCGAAAGCTTACTCAACAAGCCAGCTTGATAATGCACTCGGTCACCTTGACGCACCAAGTGATAACCATAAAACTGATTAAAATAGTACAGAGTGGTCAGGACCAAAATGCCAAAGAAAAAGCCCAACACCATTGCACTACCGACCAATAAGGCTTGGAATTGCGACTCAAACCCTGCCAGCCACAGCTCAAATTGCTCGGTGATATAATTAGTCATGGTTTGGTTGGCAAAAATAAAAGCCACTAACGCACTAACCATGATAAAAATGTTCTGCATGGAGCCAATTCGCCACACTTCGCTGGTTGGCAATTTAAGTTCAAAATCATTTTCCGCGACAACGTCTGGCGACTCGCTATTTTCCGCTGCGCCAGCCGCTTGGGCTTTCGCTAATACCCTTTGTTGTAGCTCGGCCGACAAGGTTTCCGATAAGGCTGGAATTTCGACTTCTTTGCCTTTACTGCCTGCGCTTTGCAAACTCAGCACAGTTAAATTAAACGGTTTTAGCCAAAACGGCTGGCGGATATCGGCTTGTTGAATGCGCTCGTACCCAAGATTCAGCTCGGTGACTTTAAATACACCCTGTTTGACCCGAATGCGTTGGTCATCAAATTGCCAAAGAAAGCGACGATAGCGCAGAAATGTGGCCACCAACAGAAAAATAAATAAGCCGGCCGCGACATATGGCACATAGTGCAAATGGTTACGCAGGGCGATGTAAACCCCCACTAACGCGGGTACCGCTTGGTACAAAAATCGAATGAAAATCCGAATGCTACTAATTAAGAACGCCAATAAGGCAATCAGGGGCAGTCGATTCCAGCCTTGTTGCTGACTACTCATGCCGACTTTCCTCACCGGTCGCTGGCGCCGCACTCGTAATTGCCTCCTCGCTCATTTCTTCTTGGGCAATGTCTTGGAGCAGTTGATTACGAATTGTTTCGCTATCAGCCATGGGCAGTCCCGGTATAACAAGGTCTGCCCCAGTACCACCTGCGGTGTACAGAATAAGCCGCGAAATACCGAGTATCCGTTCAACCGGCCCTTGCTGAATTTCAATATGTTGCAAACGGTTGTGGGTGACTGAGGTTTCTCGCCACCACCAAGCGCCGAGCTGAAAATGCACGCGATCGTCCGCAAGTAAGTAGCGGGTCACTCGATAGCGCTTCGGCGCCCAAATAAACACAAGCACTGCCCAGATCAGAAGCAGCACAGCGCCGACGGCGTAACTAATCCACTCGGGAATTGCATCAATAAACCATGCAATCACCACAAAAACGAAAAGCAGTGCAATTAATACCGTTTTGTCGAACCGTAAGTACCACGTGTAGTTTTTTGCGACTTGTTGCCAGGTTTGCGTGTCCGTCATGGGCGTCCTTTGATTTATTATTTTAATGTTTAGCCAATGCGATAAGAGTACCTTAAATCGACAACACGCACAGCCTAATCGCGACATTTCGCCAACGTAAATAGTTTAAAAATCAGCCATGATTAATTGTTAATCATTGTCGTTCTGCGAGATAATGAACTATACCTCAAAGAGAATTGAAACCGTTCACTCATCTTGAGGCCGATGCAATATGGATATTTGCAGCTCTAAGTTTCTCGCTCAACCACAGGTAGGCTGATTGTGCTCTCATTTATTCTTTCCGCGCTGACAATGTCTGCGCTCAACAGCCCTGTTGACTCGGACGTCGACATGCACTTACCGTGGGTGATTAATACCGCACCACCCTTTCACATTGTCTCCAGCCAATTTCGAAACGAAGGTATTTGCGATGTTCTCATGGACGTGATCGACGAAAACTTACCTCAATACAGTAAATCCCGCACCGTGTACCCGCAAACACGAATTACTCAGCAGTTTGACGAACGTAATCAATGTTTTCCGTGCATGATTTATCGCCCAGAGTCAGGCATAGCGGTGTTTACCCAGCCCACTCACTTTTATTTTCCACATGGTGTCATTACGACCAAAGCAAATGCAGTGGCAATGAAGGCGCGTTATGGGGATCCGATTGCACTCAGTCAGTTAATCGCGGACGACGCGTGGCGCTTTGGTTATCCCGCCGGCCGCCGATACCCGGCCTTACAAGACATACTCGAATCACAATCGGCTGTTGGAGGTTATCGGCTCGTTCACACTGGTGAGAATGCCACCCTTGCCATACTCGAGATGATTAAGAGCAACCGCATTGACTACACCATTGACTATCAAATTCTGCATCAAGTCGACATCGAGAGTGGCGGCGTTCAGCTTGAGTTTATAGAGATTAAAGAAACTGCGGGCACCTACGTTCTCGGCGCAGTTGGCTGTACCAACAATGAATGGGGCCAGCAAATCACGGCGGCGATTAACGCAGAGATTGATCAAATTCGTCGTGACCCGCGTTTCTTAAGCAACCTTGAACGTTGGTTTCAAAATCATCCGGGTAACACACCCTATCTCGAGAAATTAGCGGAACTTGTCTGGCAACGGGGGTCGAACTAATACCCCTTGCCAATCCATTTGCTACACTAATAAAAAGACTCTTCAAAGGACCAAGTTATGATTAAAGCACAACAAGCAGTTCCAGCAGGAAATTTAACCACCAAAGGCCAAGTCGGCATGGATCAGGTTAATCCAGCTGAGAAATTTAAGAATGGGTTACACATTATTTTTGCTGTCCCAGGCGCCTTCACTCCAACCTGCTCCGAGCAACATCTGCCAGGCTACATCCAACAGGTAGACGCGTTTAAGGCCAAAGGCGTCGATGGCATTTATTGCCTTGCGGTGAACGACGCATTCGTCATGGCTGCATGGGGTAAAGAACAAGGTGCGACTGACAAAGTCACGATGCTCTCAGATGGCGATGGCGCTTGGGTTCAACAACTGGGGCTCAGCATGGATACCGGAGCCTTCGGCGGTGTTCGTAGTCAGCGTTTTGCGATGATTATTCGTGATGGCAAAGTCGAGCACGTATTTGTTGAAGCGGAAAAGCAGTTTGATGTCAGTAGTGCGGAGCACGTTTTAAAGCACCTATAACTGCCAACAACGGTCTCCGTTTTGTGATGAAGTCGTGAACCTCATTAAGTGAGGCTCACGACTTTTTAATATCCCGGTTCACCAACTCTCGACCAATTCCGGCAATAC
>JAMCWV010000075.1 GCA_023481025.1 Gammaproteobacteria bacterium | reverse complement strand
TTATTATTAAAAGAGTATTGGTAATTCAGTTTTCCCCGGTCATGCCGTTATAGATTAGAGTTTACAGCTGGTTTATAGTGAACCAACAGCTATAACGGTATCCGGGTGCAACACACACAACCGGGCCCGACAATTACAAAAATAAATATTTAGGGAATAGCTATGAAATCTGGCTCTGTGCTGATGACCTTGATCCTCCTCTTCACACTTTCTGTTTCCTCACCTGCATTAGCACTGCAGGACGACCCTGTGGTCATTAGAGGTCCGGTAGGCTCGGACCAGACTGATGTGCGGCAGGGCCAGGAGCGGTATGGACCGATAACTCGTAGCGATACCCTGTGGAGTATTGCCAATCGCGTACGCCCGCATTCCAGCGTCAGTGTTCCTCAAGTGATGTCTGCTATCGTGCAGGCAAATCCCCATGCATTTCTTGATAATAACCCTAACGCCATGGAAACGGGGTTTATCCTGCGTATCCCGAGCTTGCAAGAAATCCAAATGGTGAATCCGCAAGCGGCTCAGCGTCACATTGAACTGGGTGAGCAACTGCAGCGTAGTAGTGAGCGTTTGCAAACCACTCGAGCTGCCACCGAAGACACCGACGCCCAACGGGTTGCCTTGCTGAACCGAACGAGTGATGAAGCGCGCCGCGCACTGCAAGAAGTTCGTGATGAATACGCCGATGAATTTGCCGAACTGCGGCAACGGCTCAGTCGTTCGATCGAAAATACAGAAGCTGTGGTGGCGGCGAATCAAGCATTGCAGGAGAGAATCGATAGCATCACTGAAACACTGGAAGACATCCAGCGCACCATGGTCGCCGAGAACGAGTTCCAGGCACAAATACGTGAGCTGGTTGATGCACAGCAATCGTTACGCCTTGAGCAACGTGAAGCTCGTGAAGTGGAGCAATCGCAAGGGCTAGCGAACCGAATCATCAGTAACCCTTTGGCATTGATCCTCCTCGCATTTGTACCTGCACTGATTCTAATCGTCATTGCGACCTTGGTGTTGCGTCGTCGCGATGGCCAGGGCGAGGTGGTTGCAGCTCCAGCCGTTTCAGGCTCAACCTCAGGGAGCGAGAATGTGACAGCCGCAGGGATGGTCGATTCAAGTGAGTCTGACAGCGACGACTTTGAACTCGATGAAGCAATGGCTGAATTCGACGATTTAGATGATGACGATGGTGACGACTTATCAGCACTGGAAGATGAAATGCTGGTGCCGGATGAGCAAGAAGACGACAGCATTCAGCTCGATGACGATATGGATGATCTCGACTTAAGTGAATTTGACGCATTAGAGACAGAACTTGGCTCGGACGCTACAGACGACGAGCTTAGTGACGACGAGCTAAGCGACGATGAACCTGCAGAGACGCAGAAGCGCCAACCTGATGACAGTGACCAGGCACTCAGCCAGGCGGACCTTGACGACCTCTTTGCCGGAGAGTTTGACCCTGACGAAGATTTAGACGAGCCTGCAACAGCCACCGACGAAACTGCGCCAGCGCAGCCCAATGCTGAGGAAGATGAGCCCAGCCCGGCTGAGTTATTTGCCAGTGACGCGGATGATGACGAACCATTAGATACTGAAAGTGATGCTGAGAGCATGACGGCGAGCGACGATGAATTTGATATGCTCGGCGATGATGACGAGGACGACTTCGATAAAATGATGGCGCAGTTCGCCGAAGACGATGCGGACGAAGAGCTCGACGATGGCTAAATCAGATGCCCTGATTAGTGCTTCAGAAGCCGAGCAGCAGGAAATCAGTGATGATCCAGACTCAGCGACTATGGATGAAGTCGACGAGCTCACTGAAGATAGTGCAGAAGCGGTGGACATCGATGCTGAAGAGCCGCTCAATTTCGATGCGACAGAGGACGAAGACGCCTCTGCAAACGAGCCTGAAGTAACCAGTGAGCCAAAACCCGCTGCGGTGGACGAGGGCGACACTGGCTTTATCGATATTGACGACATTCTTGATGAGGCAGCTGATGAGCCTGAAGAGGATGACGAGCCACAGTCGAAAGAGTCGCGCCGTGCTGATGAGGAAGACAACCTTGCGGCGCAGCTGGACCTGGCACGTGCCTACCTCGAGATGGATGAAACCGAAGAGGCGCGGGAAACCATTCAGGGTGTGATCGATCAGGCCAGCGGCGAGTTACTAAAAGAAGCAAACGAGCTACTTACGCGTTTAGACGGTTAACAGCTCGCTTAATATGCGTATAATACGCGCCCAATATAGTAACCACAGCAATTTGGGCAGTCTATGCGGATAGCGTTAGGGATCGAGTACAGCGGGCAGAACTATTATGGCTGGCAGCGTCAGCCGGGTATGCCAACGGTGCAAGGCAAGCTTGAACAGGCGTTGTCGAAAATAGCCGACCACCCGGTTCAGGTGACCTGTGCAGGCCGCACTGACGCTGGCGTCCACGCCACAGGGCAGGTGGTAAACTTTGACACTGATGTAGTCCGCGCTGAGGCGGCCTGGACACTGGGTGTTAACAGTAACCTGCCGAAAGATATTGCAGTGCGCTGGATGCATCCGGTGAGCGATGACTTTGATGCACGCTTCAGCGCCACTGCCCGGCGCTACCGTTATGTGATTTATAACAGCCCCACAAGGCCGGCGATTCTGGCGCCTGGTGTAACCCACATCTACCATGCGCTGGATGTAGACAAAATGCGGGCGGCAGCGCCGCTGCTATTAGGCGAGCACGATTTCAGTGCGTTCCGTGCCGCGCACTGTCAATCCCATACGCCGTTTCGCGATTTGCGCCATATCGAAGTGACCCAGCGCGGGTCCTATATTCTGGTCGAGGTTATGGCGAATGCTTTCTTACACCATATGGTCCGTAACATTGTCGGTTCGTTAATCGTGATTGGCCAGGGTGAGCAGGCGCCAGAGTGGATGAGCGAACTGCTCAGTAGCAAGGATCGCACTCGCGCCGCAGCGACAGCAAAGCCGAATGGATTATATTTGGTTGATGTGACTTACCCCGAACATTTTGCGCTGCCGCGCTGGTCCTGGGGACCGGCTTTTTGGTGATGAGCAAAACCAATAATTCCCGCCATTGGCAGTTTTGCATGGCACCGCTAAACTACTAAGACCACTTTTTACTGCACTAAACCCGCGCAATATGGTTTAATTGAAGCAGAATTTAGATGTAAGGTTACGCAATTTATGAGCTGGATCGAGAAAATTCTTGCTAAGCCGCAAGCCAATAAACGTCGCAATATTCCTGAGGGAGTCTGGAGCAAGTGTTCAGGCTGCGAGGCGATTTTGTACCGCGCGGATCTTGAGCGTAACTTGTCTGTATGCCCGAAATGTGGTCATCACATGCGGGTGAACGCAAGAGATCGTCTGCAGGGCTTCCTTGACCCGGGTAAGCAGCAGGAGATCGGCGCTGAACTTGAGCCCCAGGACGTACTGAAGTTTCGCGATTCAAAGAAATATAAAGATCGCATCAATGCAGCGCAAAAAGCAACCGGCGAGAAAGATGCGTTGGTCGCAATGCGCGGCGAGCTCAAGGGCATGCCCGTGGTGGCAGTGTCCTTCGAGTTTGAGTTTATGGGCGGTTCGATGGCCTCGGTAGTAGGTGCTCGTTTTGTTAAAGCGGCTGAGCTGTGTATTGCTGAGAACATTCCTTTGGTGTGTTTTGCAGCTTCAGGCGGCGCGCGCATGCAAGAAGCATTGATGTCGCTGATGCAAATGGCGAAAACCTCTGCCGCGTTAGCGCGCATGAGCGAGAAAGGATTACCTTATATCTCAGTATTGACTGACCCGACCATGGGCGGTGTGTCAGCGAGTCTGGCCATGCTTGGTGATATCAATATTGGTGAGCCAAAGGCTTTAATCGGCTTTGCCGGGCCACGAGTGATTGAGCAGACGGTTCGCGAAACCCTGCCTGCGGGCTTCCAGCGAAGTGAGTTCCTGCTTGAGCACGGGGCTATAGATATGATTGTCGATCGTCGCCAGATGCGTGATAAAATAGCGGCCTTATTAGCTAAAATGCAACGCCTCGATGCACCGGTTCCGGACCCTGTTGTGGAGTCAAATGGGTCTGCTGCTGCGGACGACAGTGCCAGCAAATAGTATGCATGGTGCTGGCGTCGTTAAGGTTAAGTTTGCGATGTTGCATCTTTGAATACGAAACAGGCTGAATGAAAACACTATCTGAACAGCGTAGCTGGTCTTTAACGGACTGGCTGCAGCATCTGGAGCGGCAGCACCATAAAGAAATTGATCTTGGTTTAGAGCGCATTAGTCAGGTGGCTAGTGCGCTGAATGCCAGGCAGCCAGCGCGCACCGTGATAACGGTTGCCGGCACCAATGGCAAAGGTTCGACCGTGCGCTATCTTGAGCAAATTCTGTTGGCCGATGGCCGCAGTGTCGCCTCTTATACCTCTCCCCATTTTATTGACTACCGCGAGCGTGTACGGATCAATGGTACTGAGCTTGCGGATGCCGACCATTGTGCTGCGTTTGCTGCGGTTGAAGCTGCCCGCGGCTCCACCAGCTTAACCTATTTTGAATTTGGCACACTGGCTGCACTTTGGCTGATCGCCCGCCAGCAGGTTGATGTGGCGGTGCTCGAAATTGGCCTCGGTGGTCGTTTGGATGCGGTGAACATGGTGGAGCCAGATATTAGTGTGGTGACGTCGGTGGGCATCGACCATATCGATTTTCTCGGCGACAACCGTGAGCAAATTGGTTTTGAAAAGGCAGGTGTGTACCGAGCGGGTAAGCCTGCTATCTGCGCAGACCCAGAGCCGCCTCAGCGCTTAGTCAGCCACGCTGAGCACATTCAGGCGAGGTTGCTATGCATCGGTCGCGACTATAGCTGGCAGCTTGAGCCTGCTGACGCTGGCTGGCGCTTTGATTACCCTGGCTGGTCGTTTCGCCACTTGCCAATGACCAGTTTACCGCTGGCCAACGCCGCTACCGCACTCAGTGCACTGGCTCAGCTCGACCAGCGACCCGCGCGCAGCAGCATCGAACAAGGCTTGCAACAGGCGCGACTCCCCGGGCGTCTGGAAGTATTTCGTCAACACCCGCTGGTCGTGTTAGATGTGGCGCATAACCCCCATGCGGCTAAATACCTTGCTCAGCAACTGCGTGAACGCTGGCCGCAGTATCGGGTCAGAGCGGTATGCGCGATGCTTAGCGATAAGGATATTGCGGGTACCCTTGAGTGCTTAACACCGCTGGTAGAGCGGTGGTATCTGGCGCCCACACCGGGGCCTCGCGGCGCGGCCAGTGACCGCTTGAGCTCTGCCTTGCAGCGATTGGGGCAGGCGAACGACGCACAGCAAAGTTTTACTAGTATTGTAAATGCATACCAAAGTGCGTTAACTGATGCCGAAGAGGGCGATCTCGTGTTATGCTTCGGCTCGTTTTTAACGATTCAGGCTATTTACCAGCTGGAGGGCTAAGCCTTGGCAAGTCCGTTGCAAAATCGCATCGTCGGTACCGCTATTCTGATTGCTTTGGCGGTCATTTTCTTGCCTGATCTATTGGATGGCGAGAAAGTTTCCCGCGACGACGAGCTGGAAACTATTCCTCTTCGACCTGCCTTAACGGTCGACCAAGCCGAGCCAGAATTTCCTCAGGACTTTGAGCAGCGTGTTGAAGAAGCGCAGCCACCACCTATCAACGAAGACGTATTTAATGCACCGCGAGAGCCGGTTAGTGTGACACTCGGAGATAATCCGGAAACACCTGCCTGGGTTGTGCGCTTAGGTGCGTTTCGCAATGCGGACAACGTTCAGCGGCTGGTCCGCGAACTACGAGACAATGGTTTTAGCGCGTACAGTCGCAGCATGCAAAGCGACAGTGGCGAACTTCGTGTCCTCTATGTGGGTCCGGACCTCGATGCTGAGGTTTTGCGTGACCAGCTTGCTGATCTTAAAGCGCTGACTGGCCTTGATGGCCAGCTAGTGCCCTACCAACCTACCGCGGAATAATTATGGTCTGGGTCGACTTTGCTATTTTGGCGTTGATTGGATTATCCGCGCTCATCAGTTTGGTACGAGGTTTTGTCAAAGAGGCTATGTCGCTAGCGGTATGGATAGCCGCGTTTTTCATAGCCAGTCACTTTTACCCTGATTTAGCAGTTTATCTGGGCGGCATTCAGGACGAAATGGTCAGGAACGCGAGTGCCATTGCGATCTTATTTGTGGTCACCCTGATTGTTGGCGCATTGATTAATTATGTCCTCGGGCAGCTGGTGATCAAAACGGGCCTGAGCGGTACGGATCGAATTTTAGGCCTGGTATTTGGTGTGCTGCGAGGCGTGCTGATTGTCAGTGCTTTACTGTTTTTCGCCGATTCATTCACCGCCATTAATAACGAAGCCTGGTGGCAGGCGTCTGTATTAATTCCCCATTTCGAAATTTATATTCAGTGGTTCTTCAGTTATCTGGAGAGCTCATCCAGCTTTTTGCAAAACGACGTTTAATGAGGATTCAAGCATGTGTGGTGTTGTTGGGATAGTAGGTAACCAGCCAGTCAATCAGGCGTTGTATGACGGCTTGACCATGTTACAACACCGTGGTCAGGATGCCGCGGGGATTATGACTATCGATGGGAACTCATTGCGTTTACGCAAAGGTAATGGTTTGGTACGGGACGTCTTTCATACGCGTCACATGAAACGTCTGTCAGGATTTATTGGCATTGGTCATGTACGCTATCCTACTGCCGGCACGTCAAGTTCAGCAGAGGCGCAACCATTTTACGTTAACTCCCCCTTTGGTATCGCGCTTGCGCACAACGGTAACCTGACCAATGCGGAAGAGTTACAACAATCGCTATTTGAATCAGCCCGCCGCCATATCAATACGACCTCAGATTCAGAAATCTTGCTCAACATTTTTGCCCATGAACTCATTCAAAACGACACGATGCAACTGACAGAAGAGGATATCTTCAGAACGGTTGGTGCCGTGCATCGCCAGACTCGCGGCGCGTATGCGGTGGTCGCGATGATTATTGGACATGGCATGGTCGCCTTTCGCGACCCGTACGGCATTCGTCCACTCAGTCTTGGCAAACGTGAAACGGAGCAGGGTACTGAGTACATGGTCGCCTCAGAAAGTGTGGCGATTGATGGAACGGGCTTTACTTTCATGCGTGACGTTGAGCCTGGTGAAGCGGTCTATATTACCGAGAAGGGCCAGCTCTACACCCGTCAGGTTGCGGACAATCCAGTGCATTGCCCGTGTATTTTTGAGTACGTGTATTTTGCTCGTCCTGACTCCTTTATCGATGGCGTATCGGTGTATGCGAGCCGCATTAATATGGGCCGTAAACTCGGTGAGAAGATGAAGCGGGACTACGCGGATTTAGACATTGACGTGATTATCCCAATTCCGGAGACAGCCTGTGATATCGCCCTGGAGATGTCCAGAGTGCTCAACCTGCCGTACCGTCAGGGCTTTGTTAAAAACCGTTATATCGGCCGTACCTTTATCATGCCGGGGCAAACCCAGCGACGTAAGTCAGTGCGCCGCAAGTTAAATGCTATCAGTGCGGAATTTAGAGGCAAGAACGTATTGTTAGTCGATGACTCAATTGTGCGCGGCACCACGTCTGAGCAAATCATTGAAATGGCGGCGGGCTGATTCAAATAGCGATTGTTGTAACTCTTCCGCATTGGTCAGGTTACCGTTGTGCGCAAGCGCGATACCAAAGGGGGAGTTAACGTAA
>JAMCWV010000228.1 GCA_023481025.1 Gammaproteobacteria bacterium | reverse complement strand
AGCTCGATAATATTCGTAGGGCAACCAAGCGACGAGTTGCTATCGCTAGTCGAGAATATAGTATCTCTCTCGAGAAAGAAATTGGAGTACGCCAGCATTATTTTAAACCCGGTCACTCAAAAAAAACGAAAGAAAAGCAGTATGTGTTTTGTGATGGTATTGTGCGAGATGAATACGATTTTCATGCGCCTAAGCAGCAGATTTTAGAAAGAAAGTTAGAGGTTGTCAGCGTAGAGCAATTTAAGCGATGGCAAGAGTTAGACAACCTGGCTAAAAAGAAAAAGCTGAAAGCTGCATAAAAAATGAATCCGCCAGTATTACTAAGTGAATTCTGGCGGAGTTTTATTGGAGTTAGTTAGCCGCCGTAGCGACGAATTAGAGAGTCAATAAATCCGTTATTTATCGCACTTCTTAAGGCGTTATTAAATTCCTCAATTTCATTTTCAGAGACAGAGCTACGTGAGAACATTATGTATACATCAGATGAATCTAGATGGATTTCAGTGCGGGCTATTCTTTCGCTCAGACCACGACGACGAATAATTGATGCTGCGACTAAGTTATCTTCTAAGAAACCGTCGATATCAGCATCGAGCAAACGTGCCATGTTTAATTCGTTGAGTATCGCACCGACAAATTGCTCGCTATATTCTGAGTCATGCATTAATTCTTGTAGTTCATCTCCATAAAAATATTCGTTTACAACACCAACCCGATAGCCTCCAGCTAAAAACTCTTCAACCGATTCCATGGTAAAGCGAGGTAACTGTTCTCTGCGAACAAATAGACTGAACTGTTCTTGTCGATATGGGATTGAAAAATAAGCATATTCCTTTCGGCTTTCGGTCATTGATGCACCCATGACGAAATCGATATCGCCATTTTGTAACCATTCAAGAAGTTCCATCCAGCTACCTTGTTGGGCTCGTAAAGTGCAACCAATTTCTGTTGCAACGCGTTGTGCTATTTCGACATCGACGCCGCCGACTTCGCCACCAATGCTAAGGTATTGATATGGTTCCCAACTTTCAAAACCGAAAACAAGTTGGCAAGGAGGGGATGATGCCGCGGCTTGTTCAACAGCAGCTTCGAGTTCCGGCGCGTCCATTTCGCCCTGATTTGCTGGTGTACAGCCCACCAACCAAGCTACAGCCACGACTAAAAACGTACCGGTTCTGAAGAACATAGAACCTCCTATCGTTATCGTTCATGTGCCTATATTTAGTGTAGGTGCAGAATGCCTCCTCTGCCACATTCAAAAGAGGTATATAGAACAATGGGTTGGGATTGTGGACCGTAGCTGGAATGGCATTAGGGACCGTAGCTGGAATGGCATTCCAGCTACGGTCCCTAAATACAAATATCCGAAATATATAAAGAAATATGATAGACTCCTCGCGCTTTTTAAATAGGGTGCGAAATGAACGAATTCTTCACAGCTTTGATTGCGGTTGCCGCCGCGGAACTTGGTGATAAAACACAGTTTATTGCGTTGCTGTTAGCGGCTCGTTATTCCGATCAACGTGCGGCAGTTGTCGCAGGTGTGGTTCTCTCCACCATTGTTATGCATGGTATTGCAAGCTCGCTTGGCTTTGTGCTCGGCGACTTCATGAATGGTTCAATTGTCTCTATTGCTGTCGGTATTGCCTTTATTATCATGGGGTTAGCGATGCTTCGTCCTGAAAAAGAAGAGGACGATGATGACAATGATTCGAAGTATTTGAAGTACGGTGCGTTCTTCGCTTCTTTTATGCTCTTAAGTTTGTCAGAAATTGCTGATAAATCTCAAATAGTTACGATGATGTTGGCGGCTCGCTACGAAACAATTGTGCCGGTTGCGTTAGGCGCCGTAGTGGGCATGAACTTGTTATTGTTGCCGGTTGTTTTCTTCGGCGCATGGATAACAACCCGAGTGCCAATGCACGTTATACGGTATGTGGGCTGTGCGGTATTTGTCGGACTGGGGCTGTTTAGCTTAATCAGCGAGCTGTAGTTTGGGCGCATTCCGGCTACGGTCCGCAATGCCATTCCGGCTACGGTCCGCAATGCCATTCCGGCTACGGTCCCTACCGGGCGCGCCTAACGGGCGGGCACAATGCCGGGGGCTTATCAGCTCGCAAGAAACAAGCTATGCTTAGGCTAGAAACGAGGCTAGAAACGCGGCAAGAAACGGGGTAAAAGGGGAAGCGGATGGCGTGGACGACGGTGACGATGACGTTAGGCGGGCTCGGGCTATTGCTGCTCGGGATGGCCATGATGACCGACGGGCTCAAAGCCGCGGCCGGTAATTCGCTCGCAACGTTTCTTGAGCGCTCCACGCAAACCCGTGTCAAAGCTGCGTTTACCGGTTTTAGCATTACCGCACTCGTACAATCTTCCAGCGCAGTGATTGTGGCCACGCTGGGCTTCACAAACGCTGGCATGCTGAAATTACGCCAGGCTGCTTGGGTCGTTTTCGGCAGCAATCTCGGCACCACCATGACCGCGTGGATCGTCGCACTAGTCGGCCTCAAAATCCGCGTTGAAGTCATTGCTTTGCCCCTAATCGGCATCGGCATGCTCCTAAAACTTATCTTTAAAGACAATCGCTTACCGCACGTTGGTACCACGCTGACCGGCTTCGGCGTGTTGTTTCTTGGCCTTGGTTTACTGCGCGACGCGTTTATCGACGTCGCCGATTGGATACCTATCGAGCAGCTCGGCGCGACCGGCGCGTTCGGCATCATCCTCGGCGTTTTTATCGGCGCATTATTAACCGCAATGATTCAGTCATCATCGGCGGCCATCGCTATCATTTTAACCGCGTCGGTCACCGGCGTGCTCACGCCCTTGCTTGGCGCTTCATTAGTGATTGGCGCGAACATCGGCACCACGGCGACCAGCTTGTTGGCGACTATCGGCGCCACAACGAATGCACGCCGTCTAGCGCTCGTGCATGTGGCTGAAAAAGTTTTTACCGCGGCTATCGCGCTTATTTTGCTCGCGCCCATGTGGTGGGTGGCCGAATGGTTGTCGGGTGGCGACGGGCGGCAGAACATCTCCACCGGCCTCGCGCTTTACCATACATTATTTAACTTACTCGGCCTCGTGTTGATGTGGTTCTTGGCCGACCATATCCTGCGCCGCGTCGAGCGCTGGATAAAACAGCCAGAACTCACCTCGATAAAACCACGCTACCTCGACGACACAGTGGTCGGCATTCCGAGTATGGGGGTGGCTGCGATGCACTCGGAAATTAAGCGTGTTTTCAAACAGTTACTTCTTCGAGGGCGAACTGTTCTAGACCCAGAAGCACCGAAACCTGAAGAGGAAATGGACACGAAGGCCTTGTTGGAAACCATCCATGAATTTGGCAACAGATTGGCAACGAAAGCGCCGCTGGATGATTCAGCAGAGCAGTTTCTCAACCTAAACTGGGCCCGCGAAGAATGTCTTGAACTTCGAGAAACGTTCCATATATTGGCAGACTTGCCGCGTATTGACATCGAAAAAGCGTTTTCCGATGAGCTGCGCGAAGCGTTGCTGAAGCTACTCCGTTCGGGTGATTTGAAGGCGATGAGCGTGGAAGAGCGCGCCGAACACTTAGAAGTGATACGAAATGCCCGCCGAACAAGGCGTGCAGAGCTATTGAATGCGGTGCGCGATAATCACAAGGCGGCGCCAGTGGTGACAAATTACCTGCACATTATTAACCTGTTTGAAGACTGTGCGAAGCGAATTGTGCGCGTTGCCGCAACAATTTACCCAACGAAAGAAGAAGAGTGACGAAAGAGGAATATCGATGCTTTTAGCCGCATTTGCTGTGATTTTTGGCTTAGTTATATTGATCTGGTCGGCCGATCGTTTTATCGACGGCGCCGCTGCGACAGCTCGTCACTTGGGCATGTCACCGCTATTAATTGGTATGTTAATCATTGGTTTCGGCACCTCGGCGCCGGAAATGGTGGTGTCGGCGTTCGCCGCAGTTGGCGGTAATCCGGGGCTCGCGCTTGGAAATGCGTTTGGCTCGAACACCGCGAATATCGGCATGGTGCTCGGTATCACCGCGTTAATTGCGCCAATCACAGTGCAGTCGAACGTGTTGCGACGGGAAATGCCGGTGTTGATCGGTGTGACCGTATTGGCCGGTTGGTTGATTATCGATGGGAACATCAGTGCCCGCGATGCGTGGGTTTTATTAGTGGTGTTTTTTGCGGTGATGGGCTGGTCAATCAAACAAGGCCTAAACGGTGACGACGCATTGGGGTTGGAAACTGAAGCAGAAATTGACAGTCACCCAATGCCATTGCGTAAAGCATTGATTTGGTTAGTTATTGGTTTGGTTTTGTTAATTTTGAGCTCGCGCGTATTGGTCTGGGGCGCGGTTGAAATTGCCGAAGCATTTGGGGTGAGCGACCTAGTTATCGGCCTAACAATAGTCGCAATTGGCACGTCTTTGCCGGAATTGGCGAGTGCGATTGCGGCGATTCGCAAGAACGAGCACGATTTGGCGCTTGGAAATATCATCGGATCAAACTTATTTAACACCTTGGCCGTAGTGGGAATTGCCGGCGCAATTCAGCCGTTCGAACTTGAGCCAGAGGTATTGACGCGCGATTACGCGGTGATGGGCCTGATGACCTTGTGTATTTTGTTGTTTGCCTTCCGCGTGAAAAAAGCCCGCCGACCAGGGCGCATCAACCGTTTAGAAGGCGGCTTCTTCGCCGTCGTCTATATCGGCTACCTCGCGTGGGTTATCGCGGGTTGATTGCGGACCGTAGCTGTAATGGCATTAGGGACCGTAGCTGGAATGGCATTAGGGACCGTAGCTGGAATGGCATTAGGGACCGTAGCTGGAATGAGGAAAGTATAAAAGTATGAATGAAGCAACGATAGTGACAGCGAATCGATTGACGTGGGCGGGGATTATTCCGTTCTTAGGCAGCGCAATTTTAGGTGCTATCGGCGTTTGGCAAGATCAACTTGCGCACGCCTTCCTTATATATAGTGCAGTTATTTTGTCATTTCTCGGCGGTATTCATTGGGGGCTGGTCATGGCCGGGCGCCTCGACAATCCGCAGGGCTCTTTGATTATTTGTATGTTCCCGAGTATTGCGGCGTGGATTGCGGTGGCGTTTTTGCCCGTGTTGTGGGCCATCGCTGCTCTAGGTTTTATTTACCTAATTTGGCTTCGTTACGACATTCGCCGAGTTTCGGAAAAATGGTATGAACAGATTCGGCAACCAGTGACGTTCGTAGTCGCGGGCAGCCACTTCTTATGGTTCATCACGTTGGCCACTGAATTGCGAGTAGGCTAGGGCATGGCGATTCGCGTATTAGGGTGCTCGGGTGGACTCGACTCAGCGGGCGGTAGCACCTGTATTCAAGTTAGCGAGAACATTTTAATCGACGCAGGCACTGGGCTCAGTTCGTTGTCGATCGACGAAATGCGCAAAATTGAGCACATTTTCTTGACGCATTCGCACATGGACCATATTGCTGCGGTACCGATGTTCTTGAGCAACATGTTTGAGAAGGTCGAGCACCAAGTGAAGGTGTACGCGCAGGCACACACGATTGAGAAGCTGAACACACATATTTTCAATAATGAGATTTGGCCCGATTTTCGTGAACTGCCTACACCCCAGAACCCCATTGTGAAATTCATCGAAATCGCCCCTGGCGATTCGTTCCAGCTACGGTCCCTAATGCCATTAGGGACCGTAGCTGGAATGGTGACTTTATTTCCGGTGGACCATACGGTGCCAACAGTTGGGGTATCGGTGCGCGATGAGAACGGTCATTTTGTGTTTACGTCGGATACCACGGCTGGGGATTTACTCAACCGAGAGCTGGACAAATTAGGTGAAATTGACGTGCTCATGATCGAATGCTCGTTCACCGACGACAAGTACGAACTTGCTGTACAGACGAAACACATGACCCCACAAATGGTCGACGATACGATTTCTAATTTAAAACACGTTCCGAAGGAAGTTTGGATAAGTCACCTAAAACCTTCGTGTGCGGCCGAACTACGTCCGCAATTATCTAGCAAATACAGAGTGTTGTAATTCCAGCTACGGTCCCTAACGAGCGGGCTAATCAAAAAGAGGTACTCCGTAAGGCAAATGATAACTATTGTCATTTGCGATTGATTTCCGTAAAATGCGGAAATCAAAATGAGGGGGTACAAAGATGTCTCGAGGTCTGAAAATTCTGGTAGCGGCGCTAGCCGTAACGATGACGGCGACAGCTATTACGGCATGTACTGGCGGTAGCGGTGAACAAGTGAACCTTTATTCCTCGCGCAACGAAGGTTTAATCAAACCACTCCTCGACGAATTTACAGCTGAAACCGGCATTCGCGTGAACCTGCTGACCGGCTCGGGCGATGGCCTGTTATCGCGGTTGCAAAGCGAAGGGCAAAATACCCCGGCAGATTTGTTCCTTACGGTTGACGCCGGTGCGTTGCATCGCGCGAAGCAAGCTGACTTGTTCCAGCCGGTAACGACGGCAACATTAAGCGAAAAAATTCCTGCACATTTAAAAGATCAAGAAAATCATTGGTATGGCTTGAGCATGCGAGCTCGCCCAGTTTTTTATGCAATCGACCGCGTTGACCCAAGCGAAATCACCGACTACATGGACCTCGCGAATGAAAAATGGCGCGGCCGAATTTGCGTGCGTTCGTCAGACAACATCTATAACCAATCCATGGTTGCCGCTTTGATTGACCATCATGGCGAAGAAGCGACGGAAGCATGGGCGCGCGGTTTAGTCGCCAACTTTGCTCGCAGCCCGGTAGGTGGCGACCGCGATCAGATTCATGCAGTGGCTTCTGGCGTCTGCGATATCGCGATAGCGAACACTTACTATTTTGGTGGCATGGTGGAAAGCGACAGTGCGACAAACCGTGACACAGTCAGCAAAGTTGCAATTGCTTGGCCGGCGCAAGAGAGCTACGGCGTGCACGTGAATGTGTCGGGTATTGGCTTACTCAAACACGCGCGCAACGAAGAAAATGCTAAGAAACTCATGGACTTCCTAGCTTCACGCGACGCTCAAAACTGGTACGCGAAAACGAACTCGGAGTACCCAGTGAACCCGGAAGCAGCGTGGAGCGAAACGTTGCAAAGTTGGGGCGAGTTCAAGGCCGACGATATTTCGATGTCGGTGCTTGGCGAAAATAACGCCGCGGCCGTGCGCCTCATGGATCGTGCCGGATGGCGCTAATGCACCGAGCGTCTTGCGAATTAGGGACCGTAGCTGGAACCGCATTCCAGCTACGGTCCCTAATGCCATTCCAGCTACGGTCCCTAATGCCATTCCGGCTACGGTCCCTAATGCCATTCCGGCTACGGTCCCTAATGCCATTCCAGCTACGGTCCCTAATCAAGAATGGTTAACGCGCTCCGCAATACGCTATCCAACGCGCGCAAAGGGTTTTGGGCGACGTGGCAACAATTGTCGCTGCCCATCGTTGCGCTCATCATTTGTTTACCGCTGATCGTCGTTGGCGTCAGCTTCTTCATTGGCCTCGCAGGCGAAGAGCAACGCGCCACACTTGCGCATTTATTCGATAACGTCATCGGCGAATACGTCCGCCACAGCGTCGCACTCATGGTCGGCGTCGGTCTGCTTGTGCTCGTCATGGGCGTCACCGCCGCGTGGCTGACCACCGCCTGCGAATTCCCCGGCGTCAAATGGCTGCGCTGGGCATTATTACTGCCACTTGCCATGCCCGCGT
>JAMCWV010000004.1 GCA_023481025.1 Gammaproteobacteria bacterium | reverse complement strand
GATATTGCCGCTTACCCAAAGGCTGCCGATAGACATTACGGTACATACCCTGATACTTACCTTCTGTAACTTGTTCTATCAAGGCATCGGTTTCCACGTGTTGTGCGACCTGATTCGGTGTACTGCAAGCATTTAGCAACAGGGTGCTGCTAAGCAGCAGCCCTGCGGAAACCAACGTGAGTTTCATTAATCGTCCTTTATTGATCATTATTGTTTTTCCACTATTGCTGTCTTAATACCATGGCCGGTTTACGCCCTGCAACCTGCCAGGCTAGTGTGGCAACGGTACACCAGCAAATAGCAAAGGTAGCAGCAGCTGCCAGTACGTACCATAAAGGGTTCTGACTGATGCGTACGCTAAATTCAGCTAGCCAGCTATCCAGTGCCCAAAAGGTGGCGGGAATTGCCAGCACGGCACTGAGCGCCATCAGTTTGATATATTCACTGGCCAGTAAATTAACCAGATTAAAACGCCCGGCACCCAGCACTTTGCGCATCGCCACTTCACGTGAGCGCTGCTCGGCACTAAAGGCGGCTAAACCAAATAAACCAACACAGGTTAGGGCAATCGCTAAAGCGGCAAAAATAGCGATAACTTTGCTCTGGCGTTGCTGGTTTTGGTATAGCGCGGTGTAATCGTCATCTAACCAGGTCAGGTTGATATCCTGCCGCTGCAGGCGTTCACTTATCAGTTGCTGCACTTTTTCGCGGGTTTGCGCGGCAGTGGCAGGTGCCAAATTTAAGATCAAATTGGCGTAATCGATAGCTGAGCGACCGCACAGAAACATCAGTGGCTCTTGTTGCTTTAATGCTGAACCAATTTGTACATCTGCAACTACCCCAACAACTGTGAGCTGTAAAGGTCTGGTGCCAGGCATCAGCCATTGCTGGCCAATGACATCCTGGACATTAGCATGGCCGGTGAGTTTTGCTAAGGACTCAGTAATAATAACAGCAGCACTTAATTGCTCGGCATTATGTTGATACTTATCACTTTGATATTGCTCGCTAAAATCACGCCCAGCCAGCAGAGTTAAGCCTGCTGCTTGCACGATATTAAAGCCGGTACCAATTTCCGAAACCATCGGCATATCCGGCTGGCCTGGCACCTGTACTTGCCCTACTTGCGTGATGGTATGAGTAAACTGCACATCGATCATTGACACAGCTTCAACACCAGCGAGCTGTTGTAAGTCTTTGACTAAGGAAGAGTTTTCCGCCCAAAATAACTGCTCATTGGCAATGCTGTTTACCATTAAGCGGGCTTTTCTGTCGTAGCCTGTTGGCTGGTTTTGTAACAATTGTAGCTGTTGCTGTAGCACCACCGTGCCCACTAATAAGCCGATAGTAATAGCGCCTTGCAATACCAGTAACCCTTTGCGTAACCAAATAGCGGTGGTGCCGCGCTGAAAATCACCGCTGAGTACTTTTTTGGCATCAAACGCGGAGATAAAAACCGCAGGATAAACGCCAGCCAGCAGGCCAACGCTGAGCGTGGAGCCCAATAGGATCCAGCCAAAGCTACCGAAATAGTGTAATTCCAGCGGTCGGTTAACCAAAAGATTAAAGTACGGTAGTAGCCACTCGACTAACACGGCAGCCAATAAACCGGCGCAGGCCGCAATTAAAATGGACTCCAGCATAAACTGCACAAATAGCTGACTACGGCTGGCACCCAGTGCTTTACGTACGCCGACTTCTTTGGCTCGCATAGCCGCCCGCGCGGTACTCATATTGATAAAGTTGATCCCTGCAATCAACATCAAGGCTGCTGCTAACAGCAACGAAATGTTAACCGTACTGGCCGACCCGTTCACTTTTAATTCGTATGCTAAGCTTGAATACAGGTGAATATCTGTGAGTGCGCGTAAGTGTAATTGGGTAATAGGTTCACTGGCACCATTGTAAGCTTGCAGATTCAGCTGGCTACTCAGTTGCTTTAACATATCCGTTTGATCGATATCATCAGGCAAAAACAGGTAGCTATAAACACTGTTCATGGCTAAGCCACGTGCTTTAACATCATCTGCCATGCGGCGCAACGAACCCGCTTGTAAGTGGCTTTGCGGCGGAAGGCGAAACACCGCGCCAACGGTGAAAAGCTGTTCACCTAAGCGTAGCGATTGCCCGATAGCAACGGTGTTACCAAAGAGGCGCTCGGCTTCTTGTTCAGATAACGCTATTTTATTTGGTTGACTTAGGGTAATGCCTAAATCACCTGCTAAGGTTTCGATATAAAAAAAGTCGGTGATGTTTTCTTCCACAGACAACGGATATTGCAGGTTCATGGCCTGGGTTGACCCCGTTAAACGCAGTTCAGGTGCTCCCATGCTAAGGCGGGTTAGCGTAATACGTGGATCATAGTTTTTTAATAAATCCAGCATCGCTGGGCTAGAAATAGGAAAACGTTGATTAACCGGGATAAAAAACTGCTCCAGCCGATAGGTATTGGCAGCATTGGGATGCATTTTGTCGAAGCCGCGTTCGTAGCTAACATACAGCAGAATCAGTAACGCAGAAGCCAGACCAACAGTTAAGCCCAGCAAATTTAGGGCTAAATGGGTTTTATGCCGAAGCACAGCCCGCACGCCGGTGGTGAGGTAATTACCTAACATGGTCAATGAGCTGATTGCAGATGAATTATGCATATTTCACCTCCAATTTTGCGTCCATGGCGCGCTCGGTAATAATCTGACCATCCAGCATCCGCACAATACGGCTGGCGTAGCGGGATTCATGCTCCGAGTGCGTTACCATTACTACCGTAGTTCCTTCCTGGTTGAGCTGGCGTAGCATCTGCATCACTTCTTCGCTGTTTTTTGAATCCAGGTTACCGGTTGGTTCGTCGGCTAAAATCAGCGCGGGGTTAATTACCAGCGCCCGGGCTACGGCTACCCGTTGTTGTTGGCCGCCCGATAATTGTAATGGCAAGTGATCGGCGCGGTGGTCTATTTGCATCCGCTTTAAAATGGCTTCTACCCGCTGTTTACGCTCAGCTGTTGGTACGCCCTGATACTGCAAGGGCAGTTCAACATTCTGAAATACAGATAATTCATCGATCAGGTTAAAGCTTTGAAATACAAAACCCAGTTTAGTTTTACGCAGTTGTGCCAGCTGTTTTTCACTATATTTTGCAATGTCAGTGCCCTCAAATAAATAGGCACCAGAGCTGGGGCTATCTAACATGCCCAAAATACTCAGCAAAGTCGATTTACCGCAGCCAGAGGGGCCCATAATGGCCACGAAATCGCCCTGACTGATCTGTAAATCAATGTGGTTTAGGGCGGTGGTCTCTAACTCAGAAGTACGAAATACCCGATTTAATTGCTGTAGCTGAATCATAAAATTATCCTTATTGTTGTAGTTGAATAGTATCGGCTTGGGCGAAATCGCGATAGCCTGAAATGATCACGGTGTCACCGGCGTTCAGGCCACTGACAATTTCAATTTGGTTGGCGCTTTGCCGGCCAAGGGTAACGGCTTGTTTGCGGGCAACGGCAGTGTGGCTGTCTAACACATAAACATATTGGCCGGCGCTATCGGCTAAATAGGCACCGCGAGGTAGCACTAGCGCATTGTTTTGGTTGGCTTCGAACAACAGCGTTAAGTTAACTGACTGACCGCGTTTTACCTGGCTCTCGGCCGGTAAGGTAAACTCTAACTGAAATTGATTGTTCACGACCCGGCTGTCGATACGGCTAATGCTCAGGTTCAATGGCTGATTATTAAGCTGGGCATTGGCCAGCATACCCAGGCTGACCCGACTTAAATAAAACTCGTCGACATTGGCCACCAGCTTATAAGCGTCGGGAATATCAATTTGCCCTAGGCGGCTACCCGGTGCGCGTGATTCGCCGGTTTCCACATTAAACTCACTTAAATAACCACTTACCGGTGCCCGAACTAGTAGGTTTTGCACGTTTTGCCGGGCAAATTCCAGATTTTTGGTTAACATCGCCACACTTTCTGATAATTGTTGTAACTGCAGCTGACGGATGCTTTCTTCCTGCAATTGCCGCTCTTTGGTCAGTGCCAGCCGTTGCTGTTGATAGTCCAGCTCTTGTTGCAGGTTCAATAGTTGCTCTTTTGCCAAGACACCGCTTTTTACTAATGGCGCGCTTTGCGCCAGGTTGCGGCTTAAGGTAGTAATACGAAATTCAATATCCAGCACATCGCGTTGCAGGTTTAAGCGATTGGTTTCAATGGTCATTTGCGTATTACGCAAAAAATTCATTTGCTCGGTAACCTGGGCTTCGCGGCTAATTAAATCTAATTGCAGATTAGTGTTAGTCAGTTGCACCAGCGGCTGACCCTGTTCGACATAGCTGCCTTGCTCTACTAAACGTTGTTCAACCCGGCCGCCTTCGATGACATCTAAAAACACGGTTTGCTGTGGCAATACATTGGCGCGCAGGGCAATGCTTTCTTGCATGGGTTGCTGCATGGCAACGGCGGTAGAAACAGAGCTAACCGGCAACAACACACTTACACTGGCGTTGGCTTGCCAGCGACTGGCCAGTAAGGCGATTAGGCAAAGCGAGGCACCTAGCGTGATGACGAGTTTTAGCTTCTGCGGTTTTTTTGTAATGCGCTTATCCATAATGGCTCCGGTAATTAATCTTTTATGCCGATGCCAATATATAAACAAGCTGCGTGCCAGAATTTAATTTAAATATATTCAATGTCTTAGGATTTTTCTGTTAGTAAGGGTGTCCGCTAGTGATACAGCTGACTGTTCATTTTCGGACACTTAACAAGCATCTGGAAATGCGCAGGCAGCGGATACAGCTATCAAGAGCGAGCAGCGCGCAATAACCCAGCGGAATGGCTTGCTGTTCTGTGCTTGCGTCCATCAGCTGTTTTCGTTAGGGTAGTTAAACTTTTATTTAACATGCTGTTTTTATGAAATATCCCGCTACCGTCCTGATCCTCGACGATAATTTAGACCTGCTAACCGCTGCCCGGCTTTGTTTAAAGCCGCATTTTCAACAGGTGTTAACCCTCAGCGAGCCAGCAGAGTTGTTAACTACCCTGGCGCAGCAGCCGGTGGCAATTTTGCTGCTAGATATGAATTTTCAGCGTGATGCCAGTAGTGGTGAAGAGGGGGTTTTTTATTTAAAGCAAGCACTTAATGCTAAGCCGGATTTAAAAGTCGTGATGATGACCGCCTATGCCGAATTGCCGCTGGCGGTGCGGGCCATGCAACTGGGCGCCAGCGATTTTATTGCCAAGCCCTGGCAGAACGCACAGTTACTGCAGACATTGCAGCAACAACTCGTGGCTAAACCAGTAAGTCGCATCCCTGAGATTGCAGTGACAGAAGCGCTGCCGATGCTGGGTGAAAGCCCGGCGATGCAACAGGTGCAACGGTTGATTGCCAAAGCGGCGACCACCGAAGCCAATATTTTACTCAGTGGCGAAAGTGGTACCGGTAAAGCGCTGGCGGCACAGGCTATTCATGCTGCATCGGCGCGTAGCCGCGGCCCGCTGGTTACTGTGGATATGGGGGCTATTCATAGCAGCTTGTTTGAAAGTGAATTATTTGGCCACAAAAAAGGCGCTTTTACCGATGCCAAAAGTGACTACAGTGGCCGTCTATTGCAAGCCAGTGGCGGCACCCTGTTTTTAGATGAATTAGGTAATTTACCGCTGGCGCAACAAGCCAAGTTACTTACTGCGTTACAAAATCGCACTGTGGTGGCGGTGGGCAGTAGCCAGCCACAACCCTTTGACGCGCGGCTGATCTGCGCCACTAACGACAATTTAATGCAAAAGGTCAACGAGGGTGAATTCCGCCAGGATCTGTTATACCGCATCAATACGATAGAAATTACGCTGCCGCCATTACGGCAGCGGCGCGAAGATATTCCGCTGCTGTTAAATTGGTATCTGCAGCACTACAGCGACAAATACCAACAACACGGCCTGACGATTAGCCAAAGCGATCTAAAGCCGCTATGCCAATATGATTGGCCGGGTAATGTGCGGCAATTAGCACACGCTGTGGAGCGGGCGGTGGTATTGGCCGAGGCCGGAGTACTGGATTTTAGTCAGCTATTTAGTCCACGGATTGGCCCACAGAGCAGCAGCGGCTTAGGTAGTGCCACCGAAGCGGCTCCCGACACCACAGAGCAAGCCTTTACTCTGGATTATGTCGAGCAAAAAACCATTGCCCAGGCCTTAGAATATTATCAGGGGAATATCAGTCAGGCGGCTAAAGCGCTAGGGTTAACCCGGGCGGCGCTATACCGGCGCTTAGAGAAATACCAATTATGAACCGGTTGCCACTGGTCTTTGCTATCGGTTTACTGTTAGCCAGCGCCGGTGTATTGGGTTGGTTGGGGTTTAGCTCCTTTAGTATTAGTAAAGTTGTATTGCTGTTGTTAATGGCGCTAGCCATTGCCATGATTTGGCAGCAGTTTTCCCGCCAACAACGGCAAGCGACACTGGTATTAAAAGCCTTGGCTAATCAGGATGTGAGTTTTCGGTTACGTCAGCAACCGCAATTACAAAGTTTGTTAACCGAGGTGCAGCGGCAACTGGCGCTAAGTCGCCAGCAGGCCGAAGCCAGAGCTGAGTATTTGGCGGCATTGTTAGTACAATTGGAAGTCGCTGTACTGGAGTTTGATCAAACCAATACCTTACTGCAAGCCAACCCAGCCGCCGAGCGGTTGCTGGGTAAAACTTTATTGCAACTGGCTGGACAAGGCTTAACGGCTGACTCGCCCGCGCCACTTAGTGTGCTGTGGCAAAAACTGCAAAGCGAACGCCCGCTACAGCAAGGTGAACTGCTTTTGGTGCAGCAAGGGGTACAAGACCGGCTGGCATTTAGTTTGGTGCAAAGCCATATTCTGGGGCAACCCCGTAAACTGCTAACCTTACAAAGTATTCAACAACAATTACTGCAACAAGAAGTACAAGCCTATCAGCAACTCACCCGGGTACTCACTCATGAAATTGCCAACTCTATTACACCGATGGTGTCATTAGCACAAAGCAGTTTGGCCTTACTACCAGCACCCGAGCAGCTTATGGATATGGAAACGCACGCCGATTTAACGCTGGCTAACGAAACTATCGCTCAGCGCGGCGCACATTTAAGCCAGTTTATTCAATCCTTTAAGCAGCTAAGCAGCCCAATACAGGCGAAACTTGAGCCCATTGCCTTACCTGAGCTGATACAACGCGTGGGGCAATTGCTGAAAGCCGATTTGGCGGCAGTGCAGCTCAGCTTCAAGTTCCCTGAACAGTCACCGACTCTTTGGCTTGATGCGGCCTTAACCGAGCAGGTGCTGATTAATTTGCTAAAAAATGCGTTGGAAGCCACTCAACAGTCTTCGCAGCAACCTTCGGGGTCAGATCCAGATCTGACCCCGAAGGTTGCGAAGATTGGCTGTCATTTACATTTTCAGCAGCGCTGGGTGTTAGATATTACCGATAACGGACCAGGTGTGGCCGACAGCGCGGTAGCAAAACTTTTTATTCCGTTTTATACCACCAAGCGCAGTGGCTCGGGTATTGGCCTGAGCCTGGCCCGCATGTTAATGCAGGCGCAAGGTGGAGAATTAATTTATATCAGCCAAACGGAAGGGGCCTGTTTTAGAGTATTGTTTTAAGCCTATTGGTGCAACGCTAACCGCGATCGGTTGGCATAGTTTGCATTTTTTAGCCGGTAATGCTTGATTAGTGTACAATGGCATAATTGTTATGGAGAACCTTTTAGATGTCGCTACGCTGGATTTTAAGTAGTTTGCTGATAGGCTTGTACTTCT
>JAMCWV010000018.1 GCA_023481025.1 Gammaproteobacteria bacterium | reverse complement strand
CCAGCCAATGCAAATAAACGACCACGCAACACACCCGCTTCCGGCTCACGGCTATGCTCTAAATACAAGGCCGTTGCTGCTAAGGTGGTCGCCAACATGGTCGCGACTTCAACTGGCATATGCTGTAAATCTTCTGGCGTCAGCTGGCTTTGCACGAAGCGCGTTAAACTCGCAATTTCATCGCTAAACAGCTGTTGGCGAATTAAACTCAATTGCGTGGTTTCGCTCAATCCTGCCGGCAGCGCCCAAAAGCGCCGCACTAGGGCCGCTTTAGCCGCTTTCTTACCGTCATTAATAACCTCACCATAAACCAATTCAACCGCGAAGTCCTCCGCCAGCAAACGGACATGTCCGCGCTGCAACACGAGATGAGCCGCTTCACCGCGATAACGAATCGCTTGGCGTGCCATTGGCTCCAGTGTATCACGCAGCTGCAACACTGACCGGCGCAGCCAGCCCTCAGCACTTTCATGCCAGACGCGGTGGTTGCGATTCAACACACTAATCCAATGCTGATGCTGAGCGCCAAGCTCGTGTAACGCCTCTAACGCAGGCAAACTGGCGAATACATGCCGCTTTAATTCCAAGGCCTGCGCATAATGCATCGGGCTTAGTTGCTCCGTCAGCGGCAAAGGTAGCAGCTCAGCGTCGCGACCAAGCGCTAAATTCGGTAACCGCCAGTTGCGACCGCTCACCGGCTTGTCTTGAATCCATAAAATAGCGTCTGCCTGCACTGTCGACAAACACTCGTGTGCTTGATGCAACCAGCGTTGATACAAAGCGGTTTTCTGCTGCGGTGGCTGTTCACTCAACTGCCACAGAGACTCGAGCGCTGAAAAACCTGGCAACAGCTGACTTAACTGCTGATAAATATGGGAAACGGTTTGGCCTTGGGTTTTCAACGTACGTTGCGCCGGTTGCTCAACCGGGGCCGGCATGAAACTCTGTAACCACTGGGTAAAGTCGAGATCGTCTGCGCTTAATTCCGGCAGCGCCTGTGCAACGAGTTGCGCTTGATCAACAAGCTCCAAGTCTTCCGGCACCCGTTGGCCATTGGCAATAAAATGAATGGTCAGCCCATGGCGAATCACCACATCCAGTGCCGCACCTAAACACACTGACTCGTCGACTTTCGACAAAATACAATCGCGAATTTGATTACCTGCAGCCTTTGCCGACGCTTGAAAGCGCTCGACAGTTTCATTTAAAGAACCCAGCTGACTTGCGGTATTGAGTAGCAACACTAAACGGGTTGAGGGCACATCATCGGCGACCGTCGCTTGCAGCTCCGCGATACGATTCGTCAGGCGTTGATCGCGCTGACTCATCCCAATCGTGTCAATTAGCACCAAACGCTTGCCTTTGATTTGTTCCGCAAGCTTGTCTAGTGACTCTCCTTCTTCGAGGGCGTACATATCAACATCGAGCAAGCCCGCATAAACTTTTAATTGTTCGCGAGCGGCAACCCGGTAATTATCGGTGGTTACCAACAGCAGTGACTCAGAACCAAACTGCATAACATAGTTTGCAGCTAGTTTGGCTGTTGTTGTGGTTTTGCCGACACCCGTCGGGCCCACCAAGGCGAGTACACCGTCTTGAAATAATTCGGCTGGAAACTCTGGTTGTAACAAACGCTGCTGTAATTCTCGTTGCAACCAGCCGCGCACATTGCGCTCTTGCGGGGAAATCTGACCGACGAGTTCACGAATTAACTGATTGGAAAAACCAGCGTGCTGCATAATCGCTGCTAGCTCTTGCACTGCATGCTTCGGCGCCGGCGCAGCAGACGCTTTAGCTGGCCCTTGCCCATGTTGCAGCATCCGCCGCATATCATCCACTTCATGCAATAAACGCTGAGCGAGAGCCGCAAAATCCTGCGGTGGTGCATCGACTGCCGCCACTTTTTCTTCTAGCTCTTCCTCGACCATGGCTAAAATTTCATAGCCGTCGTCAATCGGCTTGGACGACAAAATCAAGGCATCAGTGCCAAGTGCATCGCGCACTTGCTTCATAGCTTCTCGGTTGTTGGCTGCTACAAAGCGCCTCACACTCATTTACTCTCTCCAATCATGGCGGTAATTTTCATGGTCCGGTCGTCCGGAATCTCCGCCTGAGACATCACCACTAAATAACGTAACTGCCGACGTAAAAAATTCGCAATCAGCGGACGCAAGCTATGTTGCACGACAAGTACTGGCGGTTCGCCCATGTTTTCTTGCATTTGCAAGGCGCTTGCTGCTTCACGCTGCAGAGTCGCGGCTAAGCCAGGTTCAAGCGCCCCGCCACTGGTCATCGCCTGCATCAAGACGTTCTCGAGTCGAACGTCTAAACCAATCACATACAGTTCTTTAGAACCACCGAACCACTTTTGGGTTATCGCCCGGCCAAGCGCTAAACGAACCTGTGCCGTTAGCTCGTGGGCATCGATATTTTGCCCTTCGAACTCTGCAAGGGTATCAAAAATAGTACGCATGTCGCGAATAGAAACTTCCTCGTCGAGCAAGTTTTGCAAGCTAGAAGAAAAAGTGGCGGCAGTCGCACACTTCGGTACCACATCTTCCACCAAGGCTTTGCTTTCTTCCGCGAGCTTGTCGACCAGCTGTTGCACTTCCTGACGACCCAAGAGTTCACTCGCAAAGCGCTGCAATAAGTGGTTTAAATGAGTCGCGACCACCGTACTGGCGTCCACCACAGTGTAGCCATAAATCTGCGCATGCTCGCGCTCACTAGCGTCAATCCATACCGCATCTAAACCAAATGCTGGGTCGGTTGTTGCTATCCCCTGCACTTCACCCGTGATTTGGCCCGGGTTAATCGCAAGCCATTTTTCTGGATAAATTTCAGCACGGCCAACTTCACCGCCTTTTAGGGTGATCACGTAAGTATTCGGGTTCAGCTCGAGGTTGTCACGAATATGCACCACTGGGGGTAAGAAGCCGACGTCTTGGGCAAATTTCTTACGCACACTCTTGATCCGGCCTAGCAACTCACCTTGCTGACGGTCATCAACCAAAGAAATCAAACGGTGGCCGACTTCCATGCCCAGCGTGTCGACTAATTGCACGTCGGCCCAGGTTGCCTCAGGCGACTCGAATTGCGCCACCGGCGCCTTCTCCTCAGGCACTGCCGCAGCCTCACGTTTTTGCTTCTTCATCAACTGCCAGGCCATGAAACCTAAACCTGCAGTGAACAACAAGAACACAAAGTTTGGCATACCCGGCACCATACCAAGCAAACCAATCACGCACGCAGCCAAAATCATCACCTTCGGGTTCACAAACAGCTGACTGACCATTTGTGCACCGACATCCTGCTCAGTGTTCACCCGCGAGACCGTCACACCCGCAGCCGTTGAAATAACTAACGCCGGAATCTGTGCAACAAGGCCGTCACCGATGGCGAGCAAAATGTATGTGTGGCCCGCTTGCGAGAAGCTTAAGTCATGCTGCATGGTCCCTATCATCAAACCGCCGATGATATTCACCACCATGATCACTAAGCCGGCAACTGCATCACCGCGGACGAACTTGCTTGCACCGTCCATTGAACCGTAAAAGTCCGCTTCTTGCGCAACTTCCTGACGGCGGCGCTTTGCTTCTTCTTCACCAATCAATCCAGCATTTAAGTCCGCATCGATGGCCATTTGCTTGCCCGGCATCGCGTCGAGCATAAAGCGCGCGCCCACTTCCGCAATACGACCCGCGCCTTTAGTAATAACCATGAAGTTAATAATGACGAGAATGAGGAAGACCACGAGTCCGACCGCAAAGTTACCGCCAACTAAGAACTGACCGAAAGATTCAATAACTTTACCTGCTGCATCGCCGCCGTTGTGGCCTTCCATCAAAACGACTCGGGTAGAAGCTACGTTCAATGATAAACGCAACAAGGTGGTAAACAGCAGTACTGCGGGGAACGCCGCAAAGTCCAAAGGTTTCTCGGCGAACATGCTGACCAATAACACCATCAGCGCCAAGGCAATATTGAAAGTAAACAACATGTCGAGCACGAATGGTGGTAGTGGCAACACCATCATGGCTAAGATCAGCAGGATCAAAACCGGCCCGATGAACAGCTGCATGCGGCCGTCGAGGGTTTTACCTAATTGTCCCAGGGTGAGCTGGAAACCTTTCATTCGCTATCCTCCTGCTGACGCCAATGCACTTTCCCCTCAGCCATCTGCTTCGGTACATCGAGCGCCCTAGGTTTCGGCGGCATTTCGCCTCGACCTTGTTTCACTTGTTTTAAACGGAACGCCCAAGCCAGCACCTCAGCGACGGCCGTATACAGGGTTCCCGGAATTTCTCTATCTAAATCGACGTTAAAATACAAAGCCCGCGCCAGTGCCGGGGCTTCCAGCATTGGGACGTTGTTCTCCATTGCCAGCTCACGAATCTTCGCTGCCACCGCGTCTGTACCTTTTGCCACCACACGCGGTGCACTCATACTCAGTTCGTCATACTGCAAGGCCACCGCATAGTGCGTCGGGTTAGTGATGACCACATTCGCTTCCGGTACTTTTGTCATCATCCGGTTGCGCGACATCGCTTGCTGTTGCTGACGAATCCGCGCTTTCACATGGGGATCACCCTCGGTCTCTTTATGCTCGCGTTTGACTTCGTCTTTGGTCATTTTCAGCTTCTTCGCATGGCTATAAAGCTGATAGGGCACGTCAATTAACACCACAACAATCAAAGTCAGCACCATCAATAGTGCCGCCTGTGCGGCTAACTGAAGCGCGTTTGCTAGGGCTTGCTGCACCGGCTGTTTCATCAAATTCATGTACTCGCCGTGGCGCGACATCAGAAACACGATCAAGACGCCGCCGACCAACAACGTCTTCGCAATCGCTTTGCCTAGCTCAGCCAACGCTTGGCTTGAGAAAATCCGCTTTAGTCCTTTCACTGGGTTCAATTTCGACAGCTGTGGTTTCATGCCTTTTGCCGACACCACCCAGCCACCCAGTAACGCTGGTGCAACTAACGCCAAAACAACCATGAGCATGAACAGCGGTAATAGCGCGAGTAGCGCTGTGCGGGCTAATAACGCCACATTCATAAGCATTGGTCCAACTTCGAAGGCCTGCTGCCGTTCAAACAAAAACGACTGCTCCATCACGAAGCCCACTTGCGAATACAACACCGAGCCCATGCCCCAAAGGCCGATTAAGCCGCCTAGCAATAACACAAACGTGGTTAACTCACGCGATCGCGCAACCTGGCCCTCGTCCTTAGCTTTTTGCAGCCTTCGGGGTGTGGCGGGTTCTGTTTTTTCGGAATCGTCGCTCGTACTTTGTTCGGCCATGCTCGTTCTTGTTCAGGCACTATTCGGGAGTTAGCTGGTATTGTCGCAGAGCGCAAATGATTTTGAATGGCAAAAAAGCGCCGGTTTAGGGGCGCTTTTCAACTGAAAGACTGAATTTCAGGGGTAACATGAAGAAAAAGTTAAAGGAAAAACTGACTCATTGTACCGTCGAGGGTGACATCATCGAGTTCTGACTCCAACAACTGCTGGAAGGCTTCTTCGTCACCTGGCAACAAGCCTTGGCGCTGAATAAACTCTGTCGACTGCTGGGTATGTAAAACGAGCGTAATACGGCGGTTCATTGGATCCCTTGGCTCGACGCCCGTGAGTGGAATACGGTCGGCGACGCCCGAAATCGATATCAGCTTGTCCGGCTCCAAGCCACCAGCAATCAATTCCCGACGTGACGCGTTCGCACGGTCGGCGGAAAGTTCCCAGTTACTGTAACCCGAGTAGCCACCAGCATATGGCAAGCTGTCCGTGTGCCCAGTAATAGTCAGTTTGTTTTCAACTTGGTTAATGATCGGGGCGAGCGTGCGTAGCAAGCGCTCCATGTAAGGCGCCACTTTCGCACTGCCGACTTCAAACATCGGCCGTTGTTCGGTATCCATGAGCTGAATCCGCAAACCTTCACGGGTTAAATCTAAGCGTAATTGCGGTCTTAGCTGACGTAAAACCGGATCGTCTTGAATGGCTTGTTCAATTTGCCGCTGAATATTCTGAAAGTGTCGGCGCACTTCGGCCGGGCGCGTCTCCATTCGATAGTCAATCCGCGCTTGCTCACCTTCGGCATGCATTGGGTCTGGGCCACCACCTTGAATAACGCGGCTTGCCGAGGTCATGCGGTCACCGCCCGCCATGGCCACTGCCAATGGCGCGCGGAAATACTCCGACACACCTTGTCGCTGCTCTTCACTGGCCATCGACAGAACCCACATCACCAAGAACAGCGCCATCAAAGCCGTCATAAAATCCGCTAAGGCAATTTTCCACGAGCCACCATGGTGCTTGTGAATAACCTTTTTACGGCGAATGATGATGGGGCGACGGTCTTTATCAGCCATACCAATTATTCCGCAGCTTGATTGTTGCCACGAACGTGATCTTCAAGCTCATTAAAGCTTGGGCGTTCTACGGTATGTAAGGCTTTCCGACCAAATTCAACGGCAAGCTGTGGCGCATAACCGCCGGTGCTCGCAAGTAGCGTCACACGGATACACTGCAGCGTTTTCACCGCTTCAGCAACCTGACGTTCGACCCGGCTTGCGAGTGGGTTAATAAAACCGTAACCGGCTAAAATCCCGAGGAATGTTCCAATCAACGCATGTGCAATCATTTGCCCCATTACATCCGGTGGTGCATCCGCTGTCATCAAAGCTTTTACAACACCAAGAACCGCGGCAACGATACCAAATGCCGGCATGGCATCACCAACTTTGGCAATGGCATCGGCCGGGACGTGCGCTTCTGCTTCAAAGGCTTCAATTTCGTGGAGCATGAGCTCATCGAGCTCATGGGGATCCATGTTGCCACTGATCATCAGTCGCAAATAGTCGGTTAAGAAATCACGGATCATGTCGTCTTCGAGCACCATGGGATGCTCGTTAAAAATAGGACTGTCGTTTGGATCTTCGACATCGCGCTCAACAGCTAACATGCCATCGCGACGCATTTTATTGAGGAGCTTATAAAGAACGGACATCAGTTCCATGTACAGTTCTTTATTGTATTTGGTTGTGCGTTTCAGCTTTTTCGCTGCATTCATGGTGGCCTTGATCGCCTTACCATTATTTGCTGCGATAAATGCGCCGACTCCGGCGCCACCAATCATCAGAATTTCAAGTGGTTGCCATAACGGCCCCAGCTTTCCACCCGCTAGTGCAAAACCGCCAAATACGGAAAAAAATACAACTAAAAATCCGAGTGCAACTAACACATGGAACCCCTTCTAATTATGGTCGTTCATGCAACCGGGTAAGATCTTGCGACGTGAACACGCTGCATCCCGCTTCTAGGTCAGTTATCGGCGTTATCTAAGGAAACTTGAGCGAAAAATTAAAGGACTTTGCTTGCTTTGACCTTTTTCTTCTCTGGACCCGGTTTGCCTGCTCGCGACGGCGGATTACAAATACCGCATTGATACTGGTCGTCCGGGGTGTGAGCGTGGTTCACAAACTCTAGCTCACAGCTAGTGCATTTGCTTAATTGGAACATGTTGCTCTCAAAGAATCGCAACAAAGTCCAAGCGCGCGTTAAACCAAGCACTTGCTCGCCACCTGTACTTTCCACATGTTCATTGTACAAGCGGTAAGCTTTGGTAAATGCTGGCATGCGGTCAATGCCTTGATCTTCGCGCAATTGACGATAAATGGAATAGAACAGCGACGAATGCACGTTCGGCAACCAAGTCATAAACCAGTCGGTTGAGAACGGCAACAAACCTTTTGGGGGGGATTCACCGCGGACTTCTTTATACAAACGCACTAAGCGCCCGCGATTCAGGGCTACTTCAGATTCTAATACTTGTAAACGGG